>CAZCCC010000012.1:15525-34412 GCA_964497245.1 uncultured Gammaproteobacteria bacterium
AGAGGGAGTTGTTAAGCACAAGGAAAAAGAAATGATTATGCGGGTATTGGAATTTAATGATATTGACGCAAATGATGTAATGACCCCGCGGTCTGAAATATTCGCTTTACCGTCAATCTTTACAATAGAAAAAGCTGTTTTAGAAATAAATAAATCTCACTATTCTCGCATTCCTGTATATAGAAAAAGCATAGATGATATTATTGGAATAGTATATATTCCAGATTTGTTGCGCGAATTTTCCAGTGGTAATAAAGATTTAATTTTAGAAAAAATTGCCAGAAAGCCATATTTTATACCGAAACAAAGAAAAATAGACGAAATTTTTAAAGATTTTCAACGCCGGCATAACCACATCGCTGTTGTTTTGGATGAACACGGTTTAGTTTGCGGTTTAGTGACATTGGAAGATTTGCTTGAAGAAATTGTCGGGGAAATCATGGATGAATCTGATACCGATGAATTTTTGATCAAGCGTTTAGATAAAAATTCAATTTTGGTTGACAGCAAAATAGAGCTAAAGGAAATAAATCATTTTTTTAATATTGAAATTCCCGGTGATAAACATAAAATAGTTTCAGAAGTTTTTTTGGAAAAATTTGGCAGGATTCCTAAGCTAGGCGACCAGCTTGATTTTGACGGAATAAAAATGGTGATAGAAAAAGCCACCCCTAAAAAAATTGAAAAATTAAGAATTATTAAATATTAAAATGATTTAACCAATATGCATGATCTTCATGCCGCTGACAAAATACTTAAGCTGGTCTTGGATAAAGCCAATGAAAATAAATTACTTCAAGTCAAAAAAATTGTAATTGAGCTTGGCAGCATTATTGAGCATGGGCAGGAGATAAATCCGGAAAATTTGGTTTTTAATTTGAAATTATTGGCTGAACATACGCCGGCAAAAGGGGCGGAGATTGAGATAAAAAAAGTTGATGGAAATATTTGGAAACTGATAGAGATTGAAGGAAGTTAAAAAATTAATAAAATTTTATTTGGCAGTTTATTTTTATAAATTAAATATATTTTTTCGTGAAGCTGTTTCACGGTTTTTTGTAAATCATTTTATTTTGTGTTATAATTTTAGCATTATAATCAGTAGAATTTATGACTAAAAATAATGAAGAGGGTATCAATCAAAGGCTTTTTTTTGAAACCGGTTGGGATGACCAGGAGTTAGCCAAAGATTATAAAACAGAAATTCAAAATTTATCGGAAATGAGAAATAATCTTTTTAAAATTTTGTCAATTATTGCCGAAGCAAGAGATAACCAGGATTATTTGAGAAGCAAAGATTTTGACGGCAAGGAGGTTGTTGGTTTAGCTGTTAGAAATTTGGAAGGCAAAACAGTTTTAGATCTTGGTTGCGGACCTGGTGGAGATTTTGAAAGAGAAATTCTTCCGGCAGTAAAAAGCCTTATTGCTGTTGATAAATCAGGAGGAATGCTGAAGCTTCTAAAAGAAGACGAAGAAATTGCAAAACATAAAGAGAAAGTGTTGCCTGTAAAAGGTGATGTAAGTTTACTGCCTATTGCAAAAAATTCTGTTGATGTGGCGGTTGCCGCTCATTTAATCCATTATTTGCGAAGCAGAGAAGAGGAAGATGAATTTTTTAGCAGAGTGCTTTCAGCCTTGAAGCCGGGCGGTTATTTTATTGTTAATGGTGTTTCTAATTCTGCAAATCAAAAAGTAAAAAAAGAATTTGGCAGGAATAGAAATGAAGAGCTATCAGTTTACAGGAGGAATTCTTATAGATTGAAAGAAACTTATCGTGATTATGTTATTTTAGACAGTGAAATAGTGGAACGTCTCAAAGAGCTGGGTTTTGATTGTGAAATTGAAGTTTTTTTCAATGATGAATCAAAATCCCATTGTGCCGTTAAGATTATAAAAAAATCAAATGAATCTTAATTCTATAAAACGTGTAAAAAAATTAACCGGCAAAACCGTGTTATTTCGTGTTGCTTATGATGTGCCACTTGAAAAAAAAGGCAAAGGCTATAAAGTATCTGACAGTCGGAGAATATCAGAAACTATTCCGACGCTTGAATACTTGTTGAAAAAAAAATGCAAAGTGATAATTTTGTCATGGCTGAAAAGGCCGGGCGGGAAAGTGGTTGAGGAGTATAGAATGGATCCGGTAGCCAAAGCTTTGGCAAAATTGATAAAAAAGCCGGTAAAAAAAATAGATGACTGTATTGGTCCGAAAGTTTTTGCCGAGATTGGAAAACTGAAACCCGGAGAAATTTTAATGCTGGAAAATGTCAGATTCTATCCGCAAGAAGAGGAAGCTGACAAGATGTTTTCTGCCCTCTTGGTTCATGGAATTGATCTTATTTGTTTTGACGCTTTTGCTCAGTCTCATAGGATACATTCTTCAACTACCGGAATTACTGGTTTGGTTCCGGCTTATTCCGGATTTTTATTAGATAAAGAAATTAGAGAACTGAGCAGAATAAACAAAAAGCCCAAGCGGCCACTGGTGATTATTTTGGGTGGTGCAAAAATTTCCGATAAGATTAATGTTCTGCAGGAGCTGATAAAATCCGCTGATAAAGTTTTGATTGGTGGGGGAGTGGCCAATGTTTTTTTAAAGGCGGCAAAAATCAAAGTCGGTAATTCTTTTTTAGAGGATGTTTTTGTTGATAAAGCCAGACGCAAGCCGGTCAGTTTTGTCAAAATGGCAGCCAGTATTATTAAAAAAAATAAAATCAAGATTTTTGTGCCGGTTGATTTGATTGCCGCCAATAAAATTGATCAGAATGCGGTTGTTGAGCTGATTGATCTGGAAGATGGTCAAAATATTAATAAAAATTGGAAATTTTTGGACATCGGGCCAAAAACAATTGCCAATTATCTTGCGGAGATAAAGAAAGCAAAAACTATTTTTTTTAACGGACCAATGGGCGTTTTTGAAATTGATAAGTTTGCCTTTGGCACAAGAAAAATCGCTGAAGCAGTAGCTAGATCAAAAGCGACAAGCGTCATCGGCGGCGGTGATACTGAAGTTATCGCCGCTAAATACGGACTTGAAAAAAAATTCAGCCATATTTCAACCGGCGGCGGTGCCAGCCTGGATTTTTTAAGCGGAAAAGAATTGCCAGCTTTAAAAAATTTAAAAAAATAATAATTAACTTAACAAAAAATTTATGGAAAATCAAAAAAATAATTGCTGTTTACGGGAAATACCAGTCTGGAAAATATTAGGGGCAGTTCTAACTTTATTTTTGGTGGTTTTTGTTTCAGTATTAACCAGAAACGAAATAAAAAAGTATGATTATATTGGGCGAGAAAATCAGCAGGTTTACACTATTGCGATTGATGGAGAAGGTAAGGTTGCTTCTATTCCCGATGTTGCCGAAATTTTATTAGGAATTGAAACCCAGAAGACTAAGGTTGTTGATGCTCAAAAAGAAAATACTGAAAAGATGAATAAGATAATTGGTAAGCTAAAGGAAATGGGCATTGAAAGTAAAGATATTAAGACCACTAACTATAGTATTTATCCACGTTATGACTGGATTGAGAATAGGCAGGTTTTGCGAGGTTATGTTGTAAATCAGTCGGCCTCAGTAAAAATTAGAAATTTAGATAAAATTGGAGATATTGTTGATGCCGCCGGTCAATTGGGTGCCAATCAGGTTGGTAGTCTTAATTTTACCATTGACGAACCGGAATCTTTAAAACAGCAGGCAAGAGAAAAAGCTTTAATTAATGCCAAAGAAAAAGCCGAGGCCTTGGCGAAAATCGCAGGTGTGAAGTTGGGCAGGTTAGTTTCTTTTTCTGAAAGTTTAAGTCCGGCTTATCCGATTTATCGGGACTATGCGATTAATGAGAAAACTTTAGGCATGGGAGGTGAAGTAGACTCTTCGCCGATTCCACAAATGGAACCGGGAAGCCATGAAGTGATTGTCAATGTAATGGTAGTTTACGAAGTTCTATAATTAATTTTTAATCAAGTAAAAACAAAAAAATACAAATAAATTATGTTTGGAGGAAAAAATAAAATTAAATCAATCAAAGCTTTTGAGATTTTGGATTCCCGAGGCAATCCTACCCTTAAAGTAAAAATTACTTTGAGAAGTGGCCTGCAGGGTTGTGCCTGTGTTCCGTCCGGTGCATCAACTGGAATTTATGAAGCGCTGGAGCTACGCGATGGAAATAAAAACCGCTATGGCGGAAAAGGAGTTTTAAAAGCGGTTAGAAACGTTAATGAAACAATTGGTAAAAAATTAAAAAACAGGCTTCCTTTCCAGCAAAGAAAACTTGATGAATTGATGATAAAACTTGACGGAACTGAGAATAAATCAAATTTAGGCGCTAATGCCATTTTAGGAGTATCCATGGCTTTAGCCGACGTTTCTTCAAAAGCGACCAGAATGCCTCTCTATAAATATATTAGATCTGTTTATGGCCTTAAATTTTCCGGATATAAAATGCCATTTGCGACGATGAATATTTTAAATGGCGGAGAACATGCGGGTTGGAGTCTTGATATTCAGGAATTTATGATTGTTCCGTTGCAAAGAACTTTCGCCGAAAGATTGAGATGTGGTGCAGAAATTTTTCAAATGTTGGGAAATATCTTAAAAGCTAAGGGCTATCCGGTATTAAAAGGCGATGAAGGCGGTTACGCGCCTAAATTGCCAGGAAATGAAATGGCATTTTTATTAATTTTGGAAGCAATAAAAAAAGCCGGATATATTCCAGGATCAAATGTTAAATTAGCAATTGATTCAGCTGCATCTGAATTTTATAGTAAAAAGAATAAAATTTATAGATTTAAAGCTGATAAAAAGTCTTTTAAACCAGATGAGATGATAAGTCTAATTGAAAACTGGGTTAAAAAATATCCGCTGCTTTCGGTTGAAGATGGATTGGCTGAAGACGACTGGCGTAATTGGGAAGTTTTGACTAAAAAACTTGGCCGCAAAGTCAGCTTGGTCGGTGATGATTTATTTGTCACTAATGTGAAACGGCTACAAAAAGGAATTGAAAATAAGGTTGGTAATGCTATTTTGATTAAGCTAAACCAAATTGGCAGCTTATCTGAAACCATTGATGCAATAATGTTGGCTAAAAAGAATAATTACAAAACTTCAATTTCACATCGATCCGGAGAAACTGAAGACACTTTCATTGCCGATTTAGCAGTAGCAGTTAATTCTGAATTCATTAAAACCGGTTCGCTTTCGCGCAGCGAGCGGGTGACTAAATATAATCGGCTGTTGGAAATTGAAAATGAATTATAAAGTATCAAATGGAAATTAAAAATCAAGAGAGGGAATTGATAGCTGCAAGTGAAAAAAATAAAGTTGACATTGGAAGAATTTTTAGCTAGGTGTTTATGATGGTGTAATTGGCTTTGGAAATTTAGTAAATTAATTTAATAATTTTATTCAAGTGATTAAAAATTCAAAAAACAATTTAAAAAAGTCACCTTTTGTCCTTTTGGTTCTGGATGGGTGGGGTTTGGCTCCGGCAAGTCAAGCTAATGCCATTGAACAGGCAAAAAAGCCTAATTTTGATAGATTGTGGAATAATTATCCGCATACAAAGCTTGAGGCTTCGGGCAGGTTTGTCGGATTGCCCCAAGTGCAGTTTGGAAATTCAGAGGCCGGACATGCCAATATCGGTGCCGGAAGAATAGTTGATCAGGATGCTGTTTTTGTTTGTAAAGAAATTAATACCGGCCAGTTTTTTAAAAATCCGGCTTTTGAGGCGGCCTATAAGCACGTAATTAAAAATAAGTCGGATTTGCATATAATGGGAATGTTATCCAACGGCCAAAGTGCTCATTCTGATCCCGATCATCTTTTGGCGCTTTTAACCTGGACAAGAAAAAAGAAAATAAAAAATGTTTATCTTCATTTATTTACTGATGGCAGGGACTCTCCGCCTCGCGGATCTTTAAAGCTGATTGAGGCATTAATGAGGAATTTAAGAAATAAAGAATCAAAAGAAAGCAGAAAAGGTGAGTGGATCGCAACAATTATGGGCAGGTTCTATGCAATGGACAGAATAAAATCATGGGATAGAACCAGGCGCGCTTATGAAGCAATGGTTTTAGGTAAAGGGGTTTATGCTAAAAGTCCGCAGGAGGCAATTACCCAATCTTATAATAGGAATGAGACTGATGAGTTTATTCAGCCTTATGTAATGAAGAGAGACGGAAAGATTATAGGAAAGATAAAAGATAATGATTCTGTCATATTTTTTAACTTAAGATCTGACAGAGCCAGACAGATGACTAAGCCATTTGTCCAAGCTGATTTTTATAAAAAAAATCCAAATAGCTTTTTCCAAAAAAAGATTCTAAAAAATACGGTTTTTGTCACTTTGACTGATTTTGGTCCTGATCTTGATTCAATCCTAACCGCTTATCCTTCACCGGAGCTGGATAATACTTTGCCGATGATAATTAACGGCAGAAAGCAGCTTTATATCGCTGAAAAGGAAAAATATGCGCATGTTACTTATTTCTTTAACGGTGGATATGCTGATTTGGTTTCAGGCGAAGACAGAATTGAAATACCTTCGCCTAAGGTAAAATCATACGATTTTAAGCCTGAAATGTCCGTTTATGAAATAACCAAGATAGTGGTGGAAAAATTGAATTCCGGAAATTATGAATTTATAATGATTAATTTTGCAAATCCCGATATGGTTGGCCACACTGGAAATATTAAGGCTTGTGTCCAGGCAGTTGAGCATGTTGATATTTGTTTAGGACAACTGGAAAAAGCGGTTTTAAAAAATAAAGGTACTTTTATTGTTACCTCTGACCATGGTAATGCGGATAAAATGTTGGACTTAGAAACCGGGGAGATATATACTGAACATACTGCAAATCCGGTGCCCTTAATTATAGTAAGAAAAGAAAAATTTAATTTTAGGCTAAAGAGAGGTAAACTTGGAGACATTGCCCCGACAATCCTAGATTTAATGAATATTAATAAGCCCAAAGAAATGAAAGGAAAGTCATTAATTAAGGGCTAATTTATTCGCAGGTTTTTTAATTTATTTTATCAATCACTACAAATTAAAAAATGCCAAATATTCGTCCAAAACCAACAGTTTTAATTGTTCTGGACGGCTGGGGGATAGCCCCGCCATCCAAGGGCAACGGGATATCCTTGGCTAAAAAGCCGGTTTTTGATTATTTAGTTGCTACTTATCCGGTAATGACCCTTCAGGCTTCAGGAGAAGCTGTTGGTTTGTCTTGGGGAGAAATGGGTAACTCCGAAGTCGGCCATATGAATTTAGGTTCAGGTGAAATTATCTATCAGACATTGCCTAAAATCAGCAAGTCAATTGAAGACGGCAGTTTTAATGAAATTGAAGCTTTTAAAAAAGCAATTGCCCAAGTTAAAAAAAATAAATCAAAACTCCATCTTTTAGGGCTTGTTTCTAATGGCGGAGTTCATTCTCATCAGGATCATCTTTTTGCTCTTCTAGATTATGCAAAAGAAAACAAAGTTAAAGAAGTATACATTCATGTGATTTTGGATGGAAGAGATACAAAAAAAGATGGTGGGCTTGAGTTTATCAGGCAGCTGCAAAAAAAAATTCAGGAATTGGGTTTGGGTAAAATAGCCAGTTTGTCGGGGAGGTTCTATGCAATGGACAGAGACAACCATTGGGAACGGGAAGAAAAAGCTTTTATGGCAATTGCCCTTGGTCAAAGTAAAGCAAAAGCCAGTGATTCAATAAAAGCAATTCAACAATCTTACCAGAATAATATTTTTGATGAAGAATTTATCCCAACGGTTATTACTGAAAATGGAAAACCGGTTGCAACTATTGATGACAATGATTCAGTGATATTTTTTAATTTCAGGAGCGATCGGGCCAGGCAGATGACGGAAGCTTTTTCAGTGCCAGGTTTTGACAAATTTAAAAATAAAAAAGAATATCGTAATTTGGTTTTTGTCACTTTTACCGAATATGAAAAAGATTTACCGGTTGAAGTTGCATATCCACCTAGTCTAATAGATACTCCGATAGGAAAAATATTATCAGAAAATAATTTAAGTCAACTGCATGCGGCAGAGACTGAAAAGTATGCTCATGTAACTTTTTTCTTTAATGGTGGAAGAGAAGATGAGTTCAAAGGAGAAAATAGAATATTAGTTCCTTCTCCTCCGGTGACAACTTATGATCAGAAGCCGGAGATGAGCGCTGTAGAACTAACTGCAAAACTTTTACAAGCAATAAAAGAACAGAAATATGATTTTATCCTTGTTAATTATGCGAACCCTGATATGGTCGGTCATACTGGAGCAATCTCAGCGACAGTAAAAGCGGTTGAGACAGTTGATAAATGCCTTGGTAATTTAATTAAACTGATTTTGTCTTTGGGTGGAGTTTGTTTTATTACTGCCGATCATGGTAATGCTGAAGAACTTATAAATTTGCAGACAGGCGAAATTGACAAGGAACATAGTACTAATCCGGTTCCATTTATTGCAGTCGGAGCCCGTTGGGAAGGCCAAAATCTAGTTAGCGGACTTGATTCGGCAGAGGGAGATTTAAGTATTATTACTCCTTCAGGAATGCTTGCCGATATTTCGCCAACAATTTTGCAAGTAATGGAAATAGATCATCCTGACGCAATGACTGGCAGGCCTTTAATATAATTTATACTTTGTAATTTTTGTTTGGCCTTTTTTATTGCCCAACGAAGTGAGTAATCAGAACCTATTTTATATCAATAAAAGAGTTAAATAATTTCTTAAATAAATAGGTTTTTTGGTTCAAATCAAATGATAATCAGCAAGATAAGTAATGGGTCGCTGTAGGCGGTTTTTTTGCTTGCCAAAATTGTTTTTTTATGGTTAAATTGTGTTATGAGAGAAGCTTATAAAATGAGAATTCTGGAGATAATTCCAGGTTTTTTAGTCTGGACGACTTTTATTGGAATCATGGCCTTGTCTTTTTTCAGGCCTCTTTGGGCAATTTATTTTATAATTATCTTTGATCTTTATTGGTTTTTAAGAATCGTTTATATGCTTATATATCTGCTTACCTCATGGAGACGCTACTTAAGGGATATCAAAATAGATTGGTTTAGTAAGGTAAAAGATTTTGATAAAGATTATAATGATTATTATCATTTAATTTTTTTACCTACTTATAAAGAGCCTATTCAGGTTGTAAGAAAACCTTTTGAGGCTTTGTGTCGCTCTAATTATGATTTAAAAAAATTTATTGTTGTTTTGGCCGGCGAGGAAAGGGATAAGGAAAATTTTTTACAAATTGCGCATGAAATAAAAGAAGAGTTTTCTGAAAAATTTTTTAATTTTATAATAACAATCCATCCAAAAGACTTACCCGGGGAGTTGCCGGGCAAAGGATCAAATATTAATTATGCCGGCAATAAGTTAAAACATTATGTAGACGAATTGGGGCTTGATTATAGTAAAGTGATTGTTTCTAGTTTTGATATCGACACATGTGTTCATCCGCAGTATTTTGCCTGTTTAACATATAAATATCTTACAAGTCCTAACCCCACTAGATTAAGCTATCAGCCGATAGCTGTTTATAATAATAATGTTTGGGAGTCTAATCCGATAATAAGAGTTGTTGCCAGTTCTACCACTTTTTGGCTTTTAACCGATCTGTCCAGAGCTGAAAGACTTTTTACTTTTTCTTCCCACAGCATGAGTTTTAAGATGCTGGTTGATGTAGGTTTTTGGGATAAAACAATCGTTACTGAGGATTCACGAATATTTTTACAAGGGCTGGTTAAGTATGAGGGCAATTATCAGACAATGCCGTTATATATTCCTGTTTATATGGATACGGTTGATATAGGGAATTTTTGGCGGAGCCTAAAAAATCAGTATAAGCAAATGAGACGCTGGGCATGGGGAGTTGAACACTTTCCATGGATGGTAAAACAATTTTGGTTTAAAAATGGAGAAGGCCGTAAAATACCTTTTTCCAAGAAAATGCATTATATCTGGAATCAGACCGAAGGTGTTTATTCGTGGGCGACCGCTCCGATCATAATTTTAATCGCTGGCTATCTTCCGCTCTGGATTGCCTCAACTCAGGAAAGGGCAACAGCCTTGTTTCAAAATGCCCCCCATATTTTATCTTTATTAATGAGGTCATCAATGATTGGTTTAATTGTAATTGCTATTTTATATACTTTGTTGCTTCCGCCAAGGCCCAAGGGCTACAGTTGGAGCAGTAGCCTGATAATGATTTTACAATGGGTAATGGTACCGGTAACATTGATTATTTTCGGTTCAATTCCAGCCGCAGACGCTCAGACTAGATTAGCTTTAGGGGGAAAATATCGTCTCGGTTTCTGGGTTACGGAAAAAAAATAATTAATATAAATTAATTTTTAATGCCAAAAGTTTCAGTACAAATTGTTACATGGAATTCCATGAATTACATCATGGAATGTTTGGAATCATTAATGAAACAGAGTTTTCGGGATTTTTCAATTTTGGTAATTGACAATGGTTCTGATGATGGTACGGTAAAGTTCATTCGTTCTTATTATCCTACCGTCTCTATTTTAGAGAACTCCAAAAATTTAGGATATTCCAGAGCAAATAATCAGGGGATTCATCTTGCTAAAGGCGAATATATTTTAGTATTAAATCCGGACGTCATTTTAACCGAAGATTTTATACAGGAGATGGTTGATTTTGCCGATAAGCACCGTGAAGCAGGCAGTTTTGGCGGAAAAGTTTTGAAATTCTATACCGAAATAGTCGGGCAAGATAATGAGTCAAGTATTAGAGAATTTGTTAAGTCTGATTTTTTTGACTCTACCGGCTTGGAGATTCTTAAAACTCGCAAGGTTGTTGATCGCGGACAAAATCAAAAGGACAAGGGTCAATATGAAAAGCTGGAAGAAGTATTTGGGATTTCAGGAAATTGTGTTATGTATAGGGCATCAGCCTTGGTTGACGTTATGATTAAAAATGAATTTTTTGATCAAGATTTTTTTGCTTATAAAGAAGATATTGATTTGGCTTGGCGGTTAAGGCTCTATGGCTGGAATTCCTGGTATAATCCTCAGGCAGTCTGCTACCACCATAGAACCCTAGGAAGTTTTGAGAATAAAAATTTAACCAAATCAATAAAACAAAGGCGGCATATTTCTAAAGTATTAAGATCTCTTTCTTTTAGAAATCATCATTTAATGATATTCAAAAATGATCAAATGGCTAATATCGTTTTTCACCTGCCATGGGTTTTAGGAAGGGAGATAAAAATTTTGTTTTATGCTTTAATTTTTGAGCCGTTTCAATATTCTTCTACTTTTAAATTTTTTAAATTGTTGCCAAATATATTAGTTAAGCGTCGTATCATAATGGCCCATAAAAAAATTTCAGCCAAAGAAATTAAAAAGTGGTTCAGATAATAAAGTTCTAAATTATGTATTTATCAATAGTAATTTTAAACTATAGACAAAAAGGCCTTGTTAAGCAATGTATTAAGGGAATTGTTGCTTCAAGACCTAACATTGAATATGAATTAATTATAGTGGATAATAATTCCAATGATGGTTGTGTTGATATGGTAAATTCAATGTTTCAGCCCGAAATTCAGAATAAAAGCCAGCAGCCTCAATTGCCTCTAGGCGATTCTTTAAAAATTCCGCCAATAAAAACTATTCAATCAGAGTTGAATGGAGGATTTGCAGCCGGTAATAATTTAGGAATAAAAGAGGCAGAAGGAAAATATATAATGATTATAAATCCGGATATTGCTGTTGTCCCAAACGCTCTAGAAAGAATGGTGGAATTTATGGAGAAGAATAATTCAATTGGTATAATCGGGCCCAAATTAATTAATCCTGACGGTAGTATCCAATATTCCTGCCGTCGTTTTCCTAATTTTTTTACTCCTATATACCGTCGCATTTTTTTAGGTAGACTGTTTTTTGCAAAAAATAATCTTGTTAATTATCTAATGATTGATTTTGATCATGAATCAAATATTTCGGTTGATTGGCTTTTTGGCGCCTGTCTTTTGATCAGGAAATCAGCCTTGGAAGAGATCGGTTTTTTTGATGAGAGATTTTTTATGTATTTTGAGGATTTGGATTTATGCAGGCGTTTTTGGAAAAATGGCTTTAAGGTTTTTTATTTTGCCGAAGTGGAAATGGTTCATTATCATCAGCGCCTTTCAGCGGAAAAAAGCGGTATTTTGGCAATATTTAGTAAGGGTGGAAGAATACATTTGGCTTCAGGCATTAAATATTTTATAAAATATTTAGGAGTAGTGCCTAAGCGAAATTAGGTGGTCTGGACAAAATAAGTATTTTTATTTAGAATTATGGTGCTTATTAAGAAAAGAGCGAATAATTCGGTAATGGCGATTTAATTTTAAATAAATGAAAAGTTAAATTATTTATGCTTTGTAATTTAGGCGCACAGTCTTAGCTAATATCTTTATTTATGCTGATAAAAAAAATTGGAATTGATCTGGGAACAACTAACTGTTTGGTTTATGTACCAAAAAGAGGCATTATTATAAATGAACCATCAGTAGTTGCCGTTTCGGCAATTGACAGAAAAATTTTAGCAGTCGGAGTTGAAGCCAAAGAAATGCTTGGCAGGACTCCCGATACTATTGTTGCGGTTAGGCCGATGAAGGATGGAGTGATCGCCGATTATAAAACAACGGCTGCAATGATTCGTTATTTTGTTAATAAAGCATTGGGCGGAGTAAGACTTTTTAGACCAGAAGTTATGGTTGCAGTTCCGGCCGGTATTACTTCAACCGAAAGGCGGGCAGTAATTGACGCAACAATTTCTGCCGGTGCGAAGGCCGCTTATATAATAAGAGAGCCGATTGTTGCGGCAATAGGTGCTGACATTCCAATCGGTTCGCCGTCAGGCCATATGATCATTGACATTGGCGGTGGCACTTCGGAAATGGCAGTTATTTCTTTAGGCGGAATTGTTGCTTCAACTTCTGTCAGGATAGGAGGAAATCGTTTTGATTTAGCGATTGCTGAGCATATTAGAAAAAAATACAGTTTGGCAATAGGGGAAAGGACGGCGGAAAAAATAAAAATTGATATTGGCTCGGCAATGTATATGGAAGAGCGCCTTACCGAAGAAATAAGAGGGCGTGATGTAGTCACCGGGCTGCCAAGAACTATTGCCGTCACGTCGGATGATATTACTGATGCGATTCAGGTTGAACTTGAAGGAATGATTCAGGCGGTAAAAGATGTTTTACATAAAACTCCGCCGGAACTCTCAGCCGATGTAATTGATAAAGGTATTATAATGTCAGGAGGTTCAAGTCTTTTAAGAAATATAGATCAGCTGATTACTCAAGTAACCGGCGTTTCGGTCTACGTTGCCGATGAAGCTTTATTGTGTGTTGCCAAAGGAACCGGAATTGCTTTGGAGAATTTGGAATCATATAAGCGGAGTATATTGGCGATTAAGTAGTCATAATTAATTAATTTTTGGAAATTAAAATAAAAAGAAGGACAGATGTGACTCTGTCCATAAATTTCAATTTTAACTGGCATAAAGCCAGTTTTTGGTTTGTGGTCTTAGAAGTGTCGGCTAAAACTCACTGACACGATGTTAATTTCAGCTTTGATTACCCCTGGGGAAATGTTTTGCCAAAATGGTTGGTAACTTACGCGGCGCCTGCCTTCAGCGCGGGCAAAAGCGACATTGATTTCCCAGTCGTTTTTTTTGTAGCCCAATCCGCAAGCCGCTACCCAGCCGTCAACGTCAGGAGTAATCGGCGAGCTGGTTGACTTGGGAATGGCCGCAGTCTGCCAGCCAAGCCCGAATCTGGCTGTCCAGTGTTCATCCAGTTGGCGTTGAACTCCGGCAAACACTGCCCAATTATCATTCCAATCAAGCTTGAGAGGAACAGCTGGCAGATTTTTGAAATTCAGCCGCACGGTATCAACGTCATACCAGAAGTAAGCCGCGTCTAGATATGTTCTCTTTTTTTAGCTTGTAGTTTAACTTTTTGGCGCATAACCGGGTGTTTAAACGCAGCTCAATTATTCGCTCCTTAATCCTAATTGGTGTCTCATTGGATTGACTCTTGGGACGAGTGGATTTATTCTCTAGGCCAGTCAATCCGTCTACTCTAAAATTAGCTAACCAATACTTCAAGGCCCGCTCGCTAAATGGGCAAACGCTGGCCATCTGCTTAATTGTTATTTCTTTATCCAGTATTGGCTTGATCTAACGATATTTTTCTTCTTTGGTTGATTTAGGCATGGTTTTTGACATATGCCACTAGATTACCAGAAAGTGCAATATGTGTGTGCACATTACCGAAAAAACTTGACTTTTTTGTAATATTATGGTAAATATATATAAAGTTTTTGCATTAGCAACGACTTGGAGGTTTTAAAGTTTGACAACAAAATTAGCAACAGAAAGGAAAGAATCATGAAACAGTTTAAGAATAATGAAAGGATGGTAGTTATTGATGAAGAACGATTAGCAAAAGATGGAATTACATTAGAAAATGTGGCGCGCTATCTTCCTCAATATCTTTTGTATCCAACAACCTTGCATTATGGTTGGCCGAAATATCTGGTATTTCTGTCTGTCCGCGTTTTTTTATCTACGCTAGTCTGGATATTCCTACGGCCGCGTATTAGTAAAGTAGGCAAGCTTGATCAGCAGGAAGTTAGTGAGGTTTACAGTCGCGAAGCAGCAAAATACAACTGGAAGCATCATGTAACCACTCGTGGTATGGATCTAATTTGGCGACGGGCGGCTTCATGGTTTATTGCTACTTTAGGTAGTAACAAAAGCTCGATACGAGTATTAGACCTTTGTACTGGTACCGGCTTAGTTATCCAAGAAATGGGGCCAATATTGAAGCAGTGGGGTATTGATGCAACTATCGTCGGATTAGACTTTAATGAGCAAATGTTGCATTGCGCCAGCATGAGGGATTTTCCACCCAACATTTCTCTTGTCCATGGTGATGCAACTAACCTTATTAAGGGAGATAAGGCTCCAACATCTCCGGATATGAAGCAATTTGATCCCGATTCATTTGATGCCGTCACCCAGATGTGTGGGATTGGCGGAATTACCGAACCTCTGGCACAATTTTCCAGCGTGCTAAAAGTTCTCAAAAGTGGTGGGCAATTTTGGATGCATGACATGCATAAACCTATACCCGAATTTCCGGGTGAATGGCCATTATTTTTGAAATGGTTTATGTTTCCATATCTAGAGAACTATGTCTATGAAAATGTTTGTTTACCATTGGTTCTGAAGCGGCTTTGGGGCTGGCATGATCCAACCCCTTACTATTATTTGTTACCGCTTGTAACTTATCGTGATGAAAAAGATCAATATTGGGGTTTTAAGACCATTAGTTTTGTTACAGAACCACAACGATGGTGGTTTGGTATACCATATATGCCAACCGCCACAATCATCGTTGAAAAGACTAGGCTGGATATAGAAACAGCGTTAAATCGAGAAGTGATACTAAACGCTTGTAGTATTATCAATTCGTAGTTCGCCAGCCCAACCAAAGAGTTTAACTTTGTTGGGCTTTTTTTCTTAGTTAAGATATGTTAGACTATAATTAATTAAGTCAATAAAAACTATGAATTTATTTGCTGTTGGTAGTTTAATTGTTGGCATTTCTGGTGCAATAGAAGCCTTAATCATGTTTGTTAAAGGTAATGCTAAAAAACATTACCTTTGGGGGTTGCTGTGTATTACAACAATGGTTTGGGGACTTGGCGGTTATAAAATTGCCCTAGCTTCAGATCCTAACGTAGCTATATTCTGGTGGCAAATTTCTTATATTGGAGTAATTTTTATTCCCATTTTCTTAATTCATTTTACTTATGAATTTGTTGAACTTTCTAGAAAATGGGATATTTTAGTATATTATTTATTTGGTTTATTTTTTTTTAAGCGTCAACTTGTTTAGTAAATTCTTTATTAATGATGCTCGCTTTGTTTTTAAGCAATTTTATTATATTTCCTCTCCTACCATATTTTATAATATCTTCGTTATTTTATTTTCATTATCAGTTATTAGCAGTCTTTGTTTAATTTGGCGAGAATACAAAAATTCATCAGGGATTAAAAAAATACAAGTTAGATATATATTATTTGCCTTAAGTATTGGTTTTGGCGGTGGTAGTTTTTCTTTTTTACCAGTCTATAAAATTGATTTTTATCCATTTTTAAATATTTTTATTTCCGTTGGTATATTAATTGTCGCTTACGCTATTCTTAGATATCGTTTAATGGATTTACGCGTTGTTGCCCGGCACATTTTTATCTATATTGCCATCGCAACTTTCACTTACGTCTTTTTTTATTTAATCGTCTGGTTTTATACTAAATTTTTTGGCGGCATTTTTAATACTGCTAGCTACTTCACCGGCTTAATTATCGCCCCGCTTTTTGTTATTGGTTTTTTTAATTTTAACAAATTAATTCAGCATTTTATTAATAAATATCTTTTCTTTTCCCTTTACAGCTATCAAAATACCATCAGCAAACTTTCCCATGAGCTAAATTATCTCACTGACCTAAACCAAATTATTAATTCCATTGTTGATACTATAAAACAAACGATGCAGCTTGATCGAGCCGGAGTGTTGTTAATTAATGAAACTCAAAAATCCACCTATTATCAAATCGCTAAAGTCATTGGTTTTAATGAGAAAAATGGTATTAGTTTGGTTCAGGATAATTTTTTGACACAATATTTGAAGAAAACTCAAAAGCCGATGGTTCGCGATGAACTTTTTTTGATTGCCAGGGACTCTAAAACAGAAAAGGACAAGGAAGGATTTAAAAACCTTTATAATCACATGGAGCATATAGAGGCGTCTTTGTGCTTGCCTCTTTTAAGCAGTAATAAATTAATTGGCATTATTGTTCTGGGAGCTAAAATTTCCGGTGATGCATATACTAAAGAAGACCTGGAATTATTAAACACATTGTCGTACCAAGCAGGAATTGCCATTGACAATGCCAGGCTATACAAAGAAGTTCATGATTTCAACAAAACTTTAAAGCAGAAGGTTGATGAGCAGACTAGAGAAATTAGAAAGAAAAATATACATTTGGAAGAACTGCTTAAAATGAAAAATGAATTTTTGAATATTGCTTCCCATCAGCTTAAAACCCCTATTTCCATTACCCGTGGTTATCTCTCAATGATTTTGGATGGCAGTCTAAAGGAGCCGGCTAAAAAGAAAAACGCGATTGAAAAAGCGATGTTTGGTATTAACCGTCTCAATAATACTGTTAAAGATTTTTTAGATGCTTCTGATTTGGAAGGAAAAGATATGGAATTGGATTTTTCAAAAGTTGATTTAGTCAATTTAATCAATAATATTGTTTCAGGAAAAGAAATTTTAGCTAAGAAAAAAGGAATCAGCCTTGAATTTAAAGAACTGAAAAAAAGTTTGCCAGCTTTTAATTTAGATGGTTCGCGGTTGGCAGAAGCAATTTCCAATTTAATTGATAACGGTATATTTTATACCGAACAAGGCGGTGTAAAAATAAGTTTGGAAGTTTCAGATAATCAGATAAAAATCAAAATAGAGGATACTGGAATTGGCATTTCCGAAGATGAACAAAAAGAATTATTTACTAAGTTTAAACGCGGAAAAAGAGCGCTTTTGGCAAAGCCGGACGGTTCCGGACTGGGTTTGTATATTGCCAAAAAGATAATAGAACTCCACAAAGGCAGAATTTTTTTGAAAAGCGAAGTCGGTAAAGGCACTTCTTTCATTATTAACATACCGACAAATTTGAAAATTAACCAAAATAGTTTAAAATGATAAAAGATTAATTATCATTTTAATTCTTTAAATTATATGCTGCAGACTAAAAAAATACTTTTTGTTGAAGATGAACCAAACATAATTGATATTTACCATATGGTTTTTGATTCTCATGGTTATCAATTCTTTTCTACTCCTGATATTGAAGAGGGTATGGTAATAGCCCAAACTTCAAAGCCAGATTTGATTTTGCTTGATATAATATTGCCAAAAAAAACCGGTGATACTGTTGATATTGCCGCTAAGCAAGGATTTATTTTTTTGGAGCAGGTTAAAAATAATCCAAAAACAAAAGATATTCCGGTTATTGTATTTACCAATCTCAATGCAACAGCTGACAGAATTAGAGCCAAAAAACTAGGTGCTTTGGATTATGTGATAAAAGCCGACTGCCTACCAAAGGAAATTTTTGAAAAAGTAGACGCAATAGTTAAAAAAACAGGGAAAAAATGATATTTCAGGGCTTAAAATCAATATTTAATTTTTCCACAATTTATCCACTTTTTGCTTATTGACAACGGTTTTATAATTATTTAAGCTATATTCAGAGTTTATTAAAATCCTATTTAGATGAAACAAAAAAAGGCTGTTCTAATTGAATTAATTTGGATCAGCCCTTTGTCAAAAGGGTTATTTTTAAAGCCCTCAATTATTTCGCACCGCCATTAAGGCGGTTGTTTTTTATCAGCTGAAATGTATTCTATATTATTTGAGAATTAAGGTATTCTTACTTGATTTAAAAATTAAAACCTTCTTTGTAAATTTAAATATTTGTTTCCGGGAGCCATTAATTTTTACTTCCTTGCCAAATTCTAAATTTGTGGATAATTAAGCTTTTCGCGCTATGTTGAGCCTAAAAATCTGCAAAAAAAGGAATTATAGATTTTAGCCCCCATGGCTTCCGGAAATAGGTATTTAGGTTTAAGCTTGACAATTTTTTCGTTTAGAATAATTTTGAGTCATTCTAATTTTTCAGGACCAAATATTTATATTAAGATTAAAGGTAAAGAATGCTGTCTTGATTCATAATTTCTTTCGGATCTCTAAGAGCTTTTCGCGCTATGTTGAGCCTAGAGATTCG
>CAZCCC010000013.1:0-4786 GCA_964497245.1 uncultured Gammaproteobacteria bacterium
AAAAATGGAAGAGGGGCTGGGGGTGAATTCCATTTTTCAAAACTCCTTATTTACATTCAACATAATGTAAGTACTCAACTACTGAATTTGCTGTATGATTTCTATTTTCGGTTTTATCTGCCTTAAACCTACTATATTCTTTTTTGAATATTCCATATTTACCTCTTTTAGACATAATTGTTTTTACTTCTTCTTCTGTCATCAAACCTTCATTGTTATAACTCAGAAAAATAAATTTAACATTCGCATTTTGAATTATATTATCAAAAGATTGTAAAACTTCTTTTTTCTGTGAAAATTTTGATTTTTGGTTAGAATAATCTCTAAGTCCAGTTTTTCCTTTGATTTTTGGATTATCATATTTAGCAATAGTTTCCAATATATGATAATTTGGAGCATATTGTCTGTGATTATATGGCGGGTCAAGATATAAAACCTCTCCTTGCACTGTTTTAACTAAAGTTTCAATATCTTCATTATAAACATCATGCTCATTATCATTGAGTACAAAATTTGCTGGTTTCATTAAAAATTCTTGTTGTGCTGATTTTTTTAATTGTTTCAAAAAAGCACCATAGACAGAAGCTGTGTTTGCTACTTTATCTATATTTTCAAGAAGAGTGGCAAGTAAAAAATAATATTCATTATCATTTATTTTATTTTCATTTTTCCATTCTTCAATTTTTTCTCTTATTGTATCTACCTTTTTACCGTTTTCATCAGAAAAATATTGTCTTTGAAATTCTTGTTTTTTAGTACCACCTAAACAATAATTTTTATAAATAAAACCTTTTTTTAGCTTTAAATTATCTAAAAAATTACAAACAAAATCATCTCTTTTTTTATAATCAATATTTTTCAAATTTTCTAAGTCATTTTCTAATCCTATAAATTTTAAAATTTTATGATTTTCAATATAATTTTTATTAAGAACAAAGCTATAATATTGCAAATCATTAGCAATAACTTTGTGTCCTTTACTCTTAAAATGCTGTCCGACAATTCCAGTTCCAGCAAACAAATCTAAAAAAGTAAAATCTTTTTTACCAACCACTTGATAAATTGATTTTTCTAAAAATTCTAAAAGTGATTTTTTTGATCCAATATAATTCATAGTTAGTTCTTTAATAGAATTATAAAACAATTAACCTTGTAGGTTTTAACTTTTTCAGTAGGTTTTCCCTTATTATGTGTATATTCAAAATTTATTTCTAAAGGATTTTCTAAATCAGTTTGCTCAATAATATTTGCAATCTTTTCTATTGAAACATCTTCATCAAGATATACAACTAGTAATCTGCTGTCGGCACCAAATCTGCCTTCGTCTTGATATTTATAAAGATATTCAGCTACTTTGTGAGGATTTTGAACTGCATAATCTTTCCAATTTTCTCCGAAATCTCTTTTAAATTCATTTGTTGGACTTTTAGCAACCTTTTGATCAAATGAAATTCCATTTATAAAAAAATCCACACCTCTTCTATGATTTAGTGTTGGTAAAATATTTTTATTTTTTTCAAAAATTAAAGTTTCAATAAAATCGTTTCTTACAGTATTTATTTCTTTAATTCTTCTATATTT
This sequence comes from uncultured Gammaproteobacteria bacterium, assembly GCA_964497245.1. Classification (GTDB taxonomy): domain Bacteria; phylum Patescibacteriota; class Patescibacteriia; order Buchananbacterales; family UBA6539; genus CAZCCC01. The sequence goes on from CAZCCC010000013.1 coordinate 1,582, forward strand.
TACAGCTGCATGTTTTACTTTTTCGTCTTTTTGAAACCCATCAGAATTTTCAGCATTTAACCTTTGTACAAAGCCGTCAAAATCTCCTTGTGAAAATGGCCATGCAATATTTCCTAATTTTAATCTTTTCCATTCTCCAAGTAAAACATTCATTGTTGAATAAGAATCTTTACCACTTTTATATTTTTCAGTTTGACTAAATAACTCTCTTATAATTGATTCACCATTTTCAAAATCCCAAAATTCAACAATTTTTGCCCATAAGCCTTTTGTATCTAAATCTAAGACAATCTTTCCTGCATTTTTACCTCTTGTTATTTCCCTAACTGGTAAATCAAATTGTTTCTTTTTTTGTAATGTTAATAAAAAATTTTCAGCATTTTCTTTATTTCCAAAAATTTTTTTAGCAGTATCTGTAGAAAAATTATTTTTTAAATTCATAGCTTAGTTTTTAAAAATAAAAATGTATTCATGTTTAAATATGTAATAATCACTCGATAAAGCTCTATATCTCCAAATTCCTTCTTTATTCATCTTCGCTCTATTTCCTTCCATATTTTTAACTATAACTGACTTTAATGTCATCCCAAGTTTTTGAGCTTCATTCATACAATAAAATCCAAGAGGAATCCATTGTCCCGATGAATATTTATCTCCAATTACTATTGCTAAATACCCATCTTTCTTCATTATACCTTTTGTATTCTGTAATACCAAACTAAAACTTTCTAAAAATTCTTTTAAGGATTTTTTGTTTGATAAATCATTTTCTAAATTGCTAAATTTTAGTATATCTGCATAAGGAGGATGTAAAATAGCAAGCTGTACTTTATTTTGTTTTTTATCTTTCAAAAATGTATTTATTTCTTCAAAAGTTTCTTTTTTTGTACTATCTCCACAAAATATATTAGAAACTTTATCTGTTTTATCTAGATTGTTTTGAACTTTTTGAACTAATTCATTTTGTATTTCTACACCAATAAAGTTTCTTTTTAGTGTTTCGCACTCATAAGCCGTTGTTCCACTTCCTAAAAATGGATCAAATACTAAATCATTTTCTTTAGAGTATCTTAAAATTAGTTGATGAGGTATTTGTGGGACAAAATTTCCATGATAAAAATTACTGTGTTTTCCCCTTTTATCTCTTTCATTGATTATCCAAAGACTATCAGTCCAAACATCTGATTCTTTCCAGTTTTCTAGGTCTATATCATTAAATTTTGGCATGATAATTCTTTATTAAAATAGATAAATTTATAATACTTAAACAATAACAATTTTCAATCAATTAAAATCGTTTTCGGAGCGATAGCGGAGAAAACACCTTATACCCCCCTCTTTAAAAAATTAAAAAAATCAAATTCCTTATTTCTTAAAGCTCACCAAAAACATTTCAATTAACAAATTTTTCAAAAATATGTCGCCTAACGTATCCGAGTATGCGAAGTTCGCTTTTCGAGTTTATTGATTATTATTTGAATTATCTAGTTACTATTTTAGTTGATTTTCGCTTAAATTACCACCAAAAGAAGAAAAGCGAATTTGGGAAAAAGGCGAGCTGAGCCTTTTTCCGCATACTCGGTGTTAGGCGAGGGTGAGCGGAACGGAGTGGAACGAAAGCGCAGCGCCCCCTTGAGTTTTAAAGAAATATTTTTGTTATTTTTGGCTTATTATAGCTAAAATTTGTTAGTCGCTATTGACTTATTTTTAGAAATATGCTATATTTAATAATCAAGATTTTTTGGCAAAGAAAAAGTACATTCAATAATAGGAGGTAAAAAAATGAACAAGGAAAAAAGATGTCATGATTGCGGAGTAAAAATCGGTGAATTTCATGAGCCAGGATGTGACTGGGAAGAATGTCCGTTTTGCCACGGTCAACTCCTATCCTGCGACTGTTGCTACGAACATCTCGGGCTTGATCCCGAACAGGAACCGACCTATTCGGAAGGCCTGAACGATGAGCAGTCCGAAGCGTGGGACAAAATCTTACGCGAGAAAGGGTTAATACCCTATGGCAGTGAGACTCGCTTCGATTAACGACTAACGACGCAATCTTCGTTCCACCAAAGACCTTTCTGGAATTCCAGAAAGGTCTTTTTTCTTTGCCAAAAAATCGTTCGGAAAAAATAACAAAAATATTTCTTTAAAATTTCGCCTAACTTCTTTTATGCGAAGTTGTTGACTTTTATATATAAATTAGCTAATATTTGATTATCAACATAGCGTATATAACAGGTTATATCCTTAATTATTAACCGAACAACGCTATGTTTTTTGATTTATCTCACACAAAAAGTGCTAAAAACTCTAAACACAATAAGCTTGAAAGTGTTTTTATAAGGGGCTCTTTAAAAAGAGAGTTGGAAATACGTAATTTTAGCCCAAAAACCGTACAAGCCTACTTATATTATAATACTGATTTAATCAGGCATTGTCAAAAAAATCCGGCATCAATTTCCGAGTCGGATATTAAAGATTATTTATGGAATTTATTGGATAACAGAAAGGTTTCTGCTTCAACTGCCAGGCTGGCTTTTAATGCCATAAAATTTTATTACCGCCAAGTTAAGAAAAGGCGGTTTTATTTTAATTTTCGTTTGCCAAAAGGTGAAAGTAAATTGCCGGTGGTTTTGTCAAAAGAAGAGGTAAGAAAACTTCTTAATTTAACAAACAATAAAAAATACAGATTAATTTTAGCATTGATGTATTCTGCAGGCCTGAGAGTTAGTGAGGTGGTAAAATTAAAAGCCGAAGATATTGATTTTGGTAATAATATATTATGGGTGAGACAAGGTAAAGGTAATAAAGATCGCCAGACGATTATTTCGGAAAAATTGGTTTTTGATTTAAAAAATTTAGTTTTCCAAAAAAATAAGGGGCAATATTTGTTTTCCAATCAAAAATTAGTTGGCCATTTATCGGTCAGATCGGTGGAAAGTATTTTTCAAAAGTCGCTTCTTGATTCCGGTATAAAAAAACAGGCGACTTGTCATAGTCTGCGCCATAGTTTTGCCACTCACTTACTTGAGGATGGAGTTGATATCCGCTATATTCAAACTCTCCTTGGTCATAAAAGTTTAATAACCACTCAGATTTACACCAAGGTAACTAATAAATTTTTGAATCAAATCAAATCACCGTTCTAACTATTAATCATAATTTTATCTAATAATTCGTATATTCGTAAGATTCGTAATTCGTA
>CAZCCC010000013.1:4886-31969 GCA_964497245.1 uncultured Gammaproteobacteria bacterium
AGATTCGTAATTCGTAGAAAATATATGTTTTTAAGAAGGAAAGATTTAATTTATCTCATTTTAGTTATTAATCATAATTTTATCTAATAATTCGTATATTCGTAAGATTCGTAATTCGTAGAAAATATATGTTTTTAAGAAGGAAAGATTTAATTTATCCCAAGCTAAGCTATAAAATTATTGGTATTGTATTTGACGTTTATAATGAGTTGGGTCCAGGGCATAAAGAAAAATATTACCAGCAAGCCATTAATATTGCTTTTAGGAATAATAATTTAAAATGTAAAAAAGAAATTTACATTCCAGTTGAGTATAAAAATTTGAAAGTTGGTAAATATTTTTTAGATTTTTTAGTAGAGGATAAAATAATTTTAGAACTTAAAAGAGGCGATTATTTCCCGTCTGGTAATATAAAACAAATAAATTCTTATTTAAAAGCAACAGGATTAAAACTAGGCATTTTAATTAATTTTACCAATAGGGGTATAAAGTTTAAGCGAATAGTCAATATAAATAATTCGTAATTCGGAGAAAATTAAGAAGGAAAGGTTTAATTTATCTCATTCTAGTTATTAATCATAATTTTATCTAATAATTCGTATATTCGTAAGATTCGTAATTCGTAGAAAATTAAGAAGGAAAGGTTTAATTTATCTCATTCTAGTTATTAATCATAATTTTATCTAATAATTCGTATATTCGTAAGATTCGTAATTCGTAGAAAATTAAGAAGGAAAGGTTTAATTTATCTCATTCTAGTTATTAATCATAATTTTATCTAATAATTCGTATATTCGTAAGATTCGTAATTCGTAGAAAATAAAATTAAGAGTTTTATAATTGCTTTCTTGTTTCATTGTTTTCTTGACATCATCCGCCATTGGCTTTATACTATAAATATCGTAAGTGATTGGTGCAGCTACCAACTGTGCTCCAAAAAGGACCAAAAAGGCTAAACTTTCGATCAATTGAATAAATAAAGTGTCCAAATCATTTTTGATTTTGGGAATTTGGGTGGAACCGCCCCGCTTTTAAAAAGTCGGAGTCCCAAGCAGATATTTTTCTGGTTGGTTTTTTAATATTTTAAATCAAAATATAATTATGCCGTCATTTGTAATTAAAGGTAAAAGTGTAATATTGCGACCATTGTCATTGAAGGATGCTCCTAATTTTTGTTTTTGGCTTAGTGATATGGAGGTGACTAAATTTTTAGGTATGTATGAGGCCAAGTCGCCTTCGCTTAAAGAAGAAAAGGAGTGGATAAAGAAAAAACAAAAGAGTAAAAAAGATGTTGTTTTTTCAATAGTGGCTGATGGTAGCATTCATATCGGAACAGTTAGCCTGATTAAAATAGATAAATTCAATAAAAAAGCCGAATTTGGAATTATGGTTGGTGATAAAAAATATTGGGGCCAAGGGTATGGAACTGAGGCCGGTAGGTTAATGGTTGATTATGGTTTTAGAAAATTAAAGCTTAATCGTATTTATCTGCGCTATATTGCCTATAATATTCGTGGCGAGAAGTCTTACAAAAAAATCGGTTTCAGGCCGGAAGGGAAAAGTCGTCAGAATATTTTCAGAGACAGTTATTTTCATGATGAATTTATGATGGGAATTTTACGCAGTGAGTGGTTAAAGGAAAATAAAAAAATAAATTGTTAATTATTAATTTTTAATTTAAAAAATATGTCAAACAAAATAGAAAAAAAACGTGACTTGGAAATAATTCGCCATTCTGCAAGCCATGTAATGGCTCAGGCGGTTTTGGAATTTTTTCCTGATGCAAAATTGGCAATTGGTCCGGCAATTGCCGAGGGTTTTTATTATGATTTTGACTTGGGTGGCAGAACTTTTTCAAGTCAAGATCTGCAGAAAATTGAAAAGAAAATGCGGCAAATAATTAGTCAAAATCAGCGTTTTGAAAGATATGAAATAAAGGCCGAGGATGCCATAAAATATTTAAAAGCCAAAAAACAGCCCTATAAAGTTGAAATGGCTCAGGAGTTAAAGAAAACAGGGGAAAAGAATTTAGGTTTTTATCGGATGGTTATGCCTGATGGCAGAAAAAAATTTGTTGATTTGTGCAATGGACCCCATGTTGAATCAACTAAAGATATCGGGGCAATTAAACTTTTTAAGGTTGCCGGTGCATACTGGAAAGGAGATGAAAAAAACAAAATGCTTCAGCGAATTTATGGTGCTGCTTTTTTTAGCGAGGCTGAACTCAAAGAATTTTTGCATTTGAAAGAAGAAGCGGAAAAACGTGATCACAAAAAACTTGGTATTGAACTTGATTTATATTCTTTTCACAAAGAAGCTCCGGGGTCGGTATTTTTTCATAATAATGGGATGATTATTTTAAATGAATTAATAAATTTCTGGCGACAAAAACATGTAGAGAGGGGATACTTGGAAATAAAGACGCCAATTATCTTAAGTCGGACCTTGTGGGAAACTTCAGGTCATTGGGATTTATACAAGGAAAATATGTATACTACTGAAATTGACGGGCAGGATTTTGCAATAAAGCCGATGAATTGCCCGGGTGGAATGTTGGTTTACAATGAAGCCAAACATTCTTATCGGGAGCTGCCTTTGCGGGTTGGTGAACTCGGACTGGTTCATCGCCATGAACTTTCCGGGGTCTTGAACGGCCTGTTTAGAGTAAGGAGTTTTACTCAAGATGATGCCCATATTTTTTGCACTCCTGATCAGCTGGAATTAGAAATTATTAATGTGATTAAATTAATCAAGGAAATGTTTTCAGTTTTTAATTTTAAAGATTATAAATTTACCCTTTCAGTAAGAGGCGAAAAAAAGAAAGATAAATATCTTGGTACTGACAAGCAATGGCAATGGGCTCAAGGTGCAATTTTGTCAGCATTGGAAAAATTAAAAATCGGTTCGGAAATAATGGAGGGTGAGGCAAAGTTCTATGGTCCAAGTCTTGATGTACAAATTAAAGATGCATTAGGCAGGGAATGGCAATGCAGCACCATTCAGCTTGATTTTAATCTAGCCAAGCGGTTTGGCATATATTATATCGGCGAAGACAGTAAAAAACATATTCCTTACATTCTCCACCGAGTGGTTTATGGCAGCCTTGAAAGATTTTTTGGGATTTTAGTTGAACATTATGCCGGTATTTTTCCGCTTTGGCTTTCTCCGGTTCAGGTTCAGATTATTCCGGTTGGAGCTGACTTTATTACTGATGCTGAAAATTTGGCAAAAGAGCTGAAAGACAAGGGGATTAGAGCGTTTGTTGATTCATTGAATGAGACGGTTGGCTACAAGATAAGAAAAAGTGAGAAGGCTAAAATTCCTTACACTTTAGTAATCGGTGAAAAAGAAGCAAAAAGCAAGGACTTAAGTGTGAGAATAGGAGGACAAAAAGATGTTAAGCCAATCAGCCGTTCTAAGTTTATTAAAATGTTATTAAAAAAAATTAAAGACAAATCAAATTAACAAGAGATGAAAATATATTTTGTCGTTTAAACAAAGGCAAATAAAACAAGGATTTAAAAAAACCCCGTCATTAATTAATGTGGGGTTTTGCCTTAGCCGATTTGAAGACGGGCTGTATTATATTGGCGGATTTTTCGGCTCATCACCGTTCCAGTCAAAAGCATAATCAGCAATCAGCGCAACGCTTTTTATACCGATTAAATCGGGTCCTGATAAATGGAGTTCAAGAGTAAATTTGGTTTGGGCTGGCAATTTTATGTTTTTTGGCCATGTTATCCAAACCGTAGAATCATTAAGCGATCCTTCACTTGTAATTTCTAAATATCGGTTATTTTCGTTTTTTACTTTTAGTTGGAACTTTTGGGGTATATCGCTTTTTTCCGCTTCAATTAAAAATGGAATTCCTAAAAAGCTTGTTTCTTGCCAAGTGGCAACTGTAAAAGAGTAGAGCGGTTCAAGGTCTTTTAAATCGCTTGTTTGGGCGGAAGCAGAAATGCTTCTTCCTATAAGCAGCGCCAGCGTCAGAATTATTATCGCCAAAATAATAGAGACGATTTCTTGTAACTTCAAATTTTTTGCGGCCATTTTTAATATTTTCATCAGTTGTTTCCTTTTTTTTGATTTCCGCAGCTTAAAGATCAGTAAATTAATATTATTCTAAATTTTTATTCCAGTCAATATCTTCTTGAAAAAAGATAAAAATTCTGATATTTTTAAATTATGACGAAATATCAAATGATAATTTTTGGTTGTCAGTTCAACAAATCTGATTCGGAAAAAATAGAAGCTGTATTGAAAAGTTTGAATTTTTCAAAAGCCTCGGCTTTAGCTGAGGCCGATTTAATTATTGTCTTGGCTTGTTCAGTCCGTCAATCGGCGATTGACCGGATTTTTGGGCTAAAGCAGAAGTTTGAACAAATAAGAAGAAATCGGCCTTTGACTACGGTTTTGTCCGGTTGTATTTTAAAATCCGACTTGCCGAAAATGAAAGAGATTTTTGATATTGTTTTTGATATCAAAGATTTGTTCAACCTGCCAAAATTACTGAAAAAAGACAAAAAACAAAAATTAGTGGCTAGTGATTATTTCAAGATTCAGCCGATTTACCAGTCAAAATTTCAAGCCTATGTTCCGATAATGACCGGCTGTAATAATTTTTGTTCTTATTGCGTTGTACCATATACAAGGGGTAGGGAAGTTTCAAGAAAAGCCAAAGATATAATCAAAGAATGCCGTAATCTGGTTGCCAAAGGATTTAAAGAAATAACTTTAGCCGGGCAAAATGTCAACAGCTATAAAGACGGAAAGATAAATTTTCCCAAGCTGTTGAAAATGGTTGATTGTATTGTGGGAGAATATTGGCTTTCTTTTGCCACCAGTCATCCCAAAGATATGTCTAATGAATTAATTAAGACAATGGCTTCTTCAAAGCATCTTATGCCTTATTTGCATTTGCCGGCTCAGTCAGGCGACGATCAAATACTTTTGGCGATGAACCGTCACTATACTGCTGCCAATTATAAAAATTTAATCGAAAAAACAAGAAAGCTGATGCCTGAAATCAGTATTTCAACCGACATAATCGTTGGGTTTCCCAAAGAGACAAAAAAGCAATTTTTAAATACCGCCAAGCTTTTCAGGGAGGTTGAATTTGATATGGCCTATATCGCCCAATATTCGCCACGGGCCGGAACTGCTTCTGCCAAGCTTTTGGACAATGTAAGTAAAGAAGAAAAAAAGAGCAGGGAAATTATTTTGACTGAAATTTTAAAAAAGACAGCTTTGAAAAAAAACAAAAAGATGATTGGCAGAAATATTAAGGTGCTGGTTGAAAAATATAAAGGCGGATATTGCTTTGGTAAAACTTTTAATTTCAAGAATATAAAATTTCAATCGGAAATTGACTATACCGGTGAAATTTTAACGGTAAAAGTTTCCGGTTGCTACGAATGGGGATTAAGTGGCCAATTACCTAAAGTTATAGTTGTTTTGGGAACTACTGCTTCGGGAAAAACCAAGTTGGCTGTTAATTTGGCTAAAAATTTTAATGGTGAAATAATTTCAGCTGATTCTCGCCAGGTTTATAAAGGAATGGATATAGGAACCGGCAAAGATTTGGCCGATTATGGAAAAATTCCTTATCATTTGATTGACGTAGCTGATCCTAAATCCCAGTTTACGGTCGCTGAATGGCAAAAACAGGCATTTGTAGCAATTGATGATATTTTAAAGCGTGACAAGTTGCCAATAATTTGTGGTGGAACCGGACTTTATATTTCGGCTTTAATTGAGGGTTATACTTTATTAGAGATGGCAGTTGACGCTAAAGCAATAAGAAGAAAGTTAGGCAAGCTGAGTTTAAACCAGTTGCTTTGCAGATTGAAAAAAATAGACTGCCGGACTTATGATTTGATTGATAAAAATAACAGGCGGAGAGTCCAACGCGCTTTGGAAATATATTACGGAAGCGGAATTCCAAAATCAGCCCAAAAAAATAATCAAAAGCCACCCTATGAATTTTTGCAAATCGGAATAACTTATCCAAAAGATATTTTGCACCAAAGAATAGACAAGCGACTTGAACAACGGATTTTTAAAGAAGGCATGATTGAAGAAGTCAAGAATCTTAGAAAGAAGGGGGTAAGTTTAAAGCGTCTTGATGAATTCGGGCTAGAATATCGTTTCGTTTCTAAATATCTGCAAAAAAAAATTAGCAAAGAAAATTTGTTGGCAGATCTTAGCCGGGCAATTAAAAATTTTTCCAAAAGGCAGATGACTTGGTTTAAAAAAAACGAGTCAATCATTTGGAAAAATAATTATACCGAGATCAAACAAATAACCACAAAATTTTTAGAAGGAAAATAAACGCTCAATATCCTTTATTATTCTATTGTTTCATTGTTGATTCAGCATTGATTATTTCTCTGGCAAAGCGGGAAAGTTCTTGCCTTAAAACAGCATCTTTTAGATCATAGTCTACCGCTTTAAGGAAATTTTCAGCTGCATCAAGATATTTTTCAAATTCCGGACCGGTTGGCAACTCCCAGACGTTTCCGCCGCTTGACTTAAATTCTTCAAGAATTGAAATTGATTCGGCGAGTTGGTTTTTAATTTCTGCTATTTTTTCGGCTCTGTTTGAGTTTTGTTTTGCAGCTTCTTCATTTCTAAATGCTCTTTCTGTCTGCCTTGATGTAAATACCATATTATTTTAATTTATGTATTAGTATTTTTTTAGATTCTTGAGGATTGGCTTTGCCTTTGGTAACTTTCATTATTTGGCCTATAAAAAATTGAATTAAAGTTTCTTTACCGGCCTTATATTGTTCTACTTGTTTTGGATTTCTTTCAATTATTTGCTCAATAATTTTTTTAAGTTCGTTTTCATCAGTTCCTTTGCTGAGATCTTCTTCATCCATAATGTCGGAAGGATCTTTTCCTGTTAGGTACATTTTTTCCAAAAGCATTTGGGCAATTGAGGAATTTATTTTATTTTGATAAATTATTGTTATAAATTCCGCGAAATTTTCAGGAGTAATATTGATAGTTTCAACTATATCTTTTCCGTCTTTATAAATTATTGCCAAAAGTTTATTTGTCAGCCAATCGGCAGTAAGTTTGCTTAGTTTTCCTTTTCCTTTTTGCCAAGCTTCTTGATTTGTTCCCTCAATTTCTCCAAGTGAAATAAGCCAAGCCCTGAGTTCTGACATTGCTTTTTCAAAAAATTCAGCCATATTTTTGTCATCGGTAAGTATCTTTGCATTTTCAGCGCTAAGTTCATATTCATCTTTAAAGCGCTGTCTTTTTGCCTGCGGCAGTTCAGGCATACTGTTTTTTATTTTTTCAACATTAACTCCGTTTGCCTGATTTGGATTGAAATTAAGAGGTGGCAGGTCAGGATCGGGGAAATAGCGGTAATCAGAAGCTTCCTCTTTGGTTCTTTGTTCTTCAGTTATGCCTTTATTTTCATTCCAGCCTCTGGTGGTTTGTTTATTTGGCGGATTTCCTTCTTGCCAAAGCTGGGTTTGGCGTTTTATTTCATATTCAAGAGCTCTTTCCACCGAGCGGAACGAGTTGATATTTTTAATTTCAGTTTTTGGATGAAGTTTTTTCAAATCAATTGCTTCCCCTGCCTGATCAGTCATTGAAATATTTGCATCACAGCGCAGGTGGCCTTTTTCCATGTCAGCTTCGGAAACTCCCAAATAGCGCATTATTAATCTTAATTCCTGCACAAAAATTTTTGCTTCTTGCGGGCTCCTTATATCCGGTTCAGTGACTATTTCCATAAGTGGGGTGGAAGAGCGATTATAGTCAACCAAAGTGTTTTTGCCGTCAGCTGAATGGAAATTTTTTGCCGCGTCTTCTTCCAGATGAAGTCGGGTAATTCCTATTCGGCGCCGACCCGAAGGAGCTTCAATTATCAAATAGCCTTTTTCGCCAATTGGTTTGTCATACTGGGATATTTGGTAGGCTTTTGGCAGGTCAGGATAGAAATAGCTTTTTCTATCAAATTTGGAAATTTTGGGAATTCGGCAATTTATTGCCAAAGCCGATATTATTGACCATTCAATTGCTTGGCGGTTTATTACCGGCAAAACCCCGGGATGGCCCATGCAGATAGGGCAGACGGTTGTATTGGCCGGTTTTTCTTCTCCGGAATTATCACAGCTACAGAACATTTTTGATTTGGTTTTCAGTTGGACGTGTATTTCCAAGCCGATTATTGGACTAATTTTCATATTTTTTGAGTAGAATTGGAGATTAGTTTTATTAATATGACAAGCGCTTATATCTATATTATTATTTAGTTTATCACATTTTTTTGAAAATATAAAGGATATTTGCCTGTAATTTGTATACAGATGTTTTCTTTGACTCTCTGATGATTTTTTCCTTATGGCTTTTTAGGGGTTCTAAACCGTCAATAAAAAAAGCGCCTGTTTGATTTGGCGCTGTTATGTGGAGATTTTGACTTCAAAGGCAGACAGTAGTTTATCTGCCAATTCTTTTGGAAGAACTCGAAGTAGAACCCAGCGGCAAATTCGGTCTATCAGGCTTTCGGGAATTTGCCTTTTTTCTTTACTGGATTCAGGCTTTTTAGGCGTCATTTTGTCGCCTACTTCAGTCCAAAATCGACCAAATCTTGATGCTTTTGCCATCTTTTTTCCTCCTTTGTAGTAACAGATTTTTATATTATCATCCGACAGTTTATCAGTCAAGAGCAGGTTTTATTTCTTGCCAGATAATCTTTGCAATTTTATCAATTTCTTTTATTTGATTTTTTTCAGCACATTCAATTATCAGCCAACCAAGTTTTTTTGAAAGTTGCAGGCATTTTTTCTCAGCTTCTTTGAGATGTTTTAAAGTGTCGTGGCCATCATAGCCTTGTCCGCGCTTTGCAATCAAGTTGTAAGCGATTTCAGCTTCAACATGGAGATAGACAATTAAATCAGGTTTTGGTATTTTAAGTACTTTTAATTCTAGTTCTTCTACCCAAGAAATAAAATCAGCCATTTTTTTTTCAGGCAGCTTGGCGGCTTGATGAATAAAATTGCTTGTATAGTAACGGTCCAAAATAACTACTTTTCCCTGATTGAGCCACTGATTTATTTTTTCTTTTGATTCAAAACGATCAAAAGCATAAAGCATGGAAGCTAGATAGGGATTAATTTCTGTTGGCCTGCCAAATTTGCCGTCAAGGTATTGGCGCACCATTTTGCCGAAAAAATTTTTAGAGTATTGGGGGAAATCCATTGTTTCAACTTCAAATCCAAACTCTTTGATTTTTTCAACTAAAATTTTAGACTGAGTGGCTTTGCCTGAACCATCAATACCGTCAATTACTATTAGTTTGCCGTGTGTATTCATATTTTAATAAGAGATTATTGTGTAATCTAAAAAAGGTTTTATTGGCGACGTAGGGAGCCAAAAAGGGTTAATACCTTTATTGTTTTTATTTGATTATTTTGTACCGAAGCTGAACGGCATCATCGCCGATTTTTCTGCATTCAATTAATTCAAGATTAAGATCCAAATCTTGCCCTTCGGTAAAGTTAATGCCAACGCCGAATATTTTAGGTTCAACGGTTATCAGAATTTCGTCAACTAAGCCGGCCTTTAAAAAAAATGAGTTGGTTCGTGCTCCGCCTCCCAGAATTGCCGATTCAAATCCTTTTTTTTCTAGATAATCCATCACTTCTTTTGGTTTTGCTTTTAAAAATTCAAGCTCGCCTTCTTTTTCTAGATTTTTGTAGAGTTCCGGCTTGAGAGTCAGAATTAAATTGAGCCTTTTGGGCAATGATTTTTTATCCATTGCTTCAAATGTTGTTTCACCCATTATTATTGCGCCATGCTTTTTTGTTTCCTCAATAAAAACACGCTTGTCGGACTTACTTGTCCAGTCGGCGTTTTGTTCTTTATTTTTAGCAATGATACCGTCAACGGTCATTGCCATCATTAGTATAAGTTTCATTTTTTTATATCTTTTAGACAGCTATATCAAATTTAATACCGGGGTAGCTTTGGTAGCCGATAATTTCTGAATCAGTATATTCCCAATTAAAAATTGATTTGAAATTTTTTGTTTCAATTTTAGGCAGGGGATACTTATTCGGATCCCTGGAAATTTGTTTTTTTAATCCTTCAAGGTGATTTACGTAAATATGAGTATCGGCCAGAAATCCTGTTAAAATGCCTTCTTGGTAGCCGGATTCTTTGGCTAACAGGTGGAGTAAAGTGCCATAGCTGGCAATATTAAAAGGTAGGCCCAGTGCAACATCAACCGATCTCTGGTTCCAAAAAAGATTAAGTCTTTTTTCAATTACAGTGACTTGAAAGCCATAATGGCAGTAAGGCGGAACAGCCTTATCAATATCAAGCGGGTTCCATGCTAAAACCAGCATTCGTCTGCTGTCAGGATCATCTTTTAGGGTTTCGACCAATTTTTTTAGCTGGTCAATGCCCTTGCCTGAATAACCAGAGTCACAAGTTTTATACTCAGCTCCGAAATGTCGCCATTCCCAGCCGTAAATAGTTCCCAAATCGCGCTCAGCCAGCATTTTAGACTTGGTTTCTTCATCATTGGCATAGGGGACTTTCAATGGCGTGCACCATTCATCCCAAATATGATTCTCTCTTTCCTGTAGCCATTTTTTATCGGTAATACCTTTGATGAAAAATTCAAGTTCGGAGGCGACTAGCCGGTAAGGGATTTTTTTTGTCGTCAGCAGCGGGAATCCGTTTTTCATATCATGCTGAAAAATAGTGCCGGCAATGGCAATTGTGTCAATTCCGGTTCGATTTTTTTTTCTGGACCCTTCATTGATTATTTTTTGCACTATATCCAAGTATGCTTTCATAGTAATTTTACTGCCTGAAATTATTTTGCCACCAAGGAATTTCTTTTCTCCTGTTTTTTCCTTCTTGATATTCAAACACCGGACCTATTGCCAGAAAAAGTTTTCCTTCATGGTCAGGGTAGATGGCAATTAAATGATTTAAGCCTTCAAGGTGCTGGCCCATTAATTGATTTTCTGAAAAAGTGTAAAAAAATTCCACTTTGTTTTGGAGATTTTGTTTTTTAATATCGCCGGTGATTCCCTTGATTTGCCGATGGAAGCCATTGATAAAATTATAGTCTTCGGGTGCAAGTCTCTCATTTTCCAATTCTTTTTTTGATATGTCAATAACTTTTTCCAAAATGACCGCTAGATTTGAAAGCCTTTTGTAGTATTTGCTTTTGTCGGTAATTATTTCCAAATTGGTAAATCCTTCCAAAACCATTTCAATATTTGAAAGCAGTTGAGAATAAAATCTAATTTGCGGTTCAATATAGCCATAAGGAAAGTAGGTTTCAAAGGTTTTGTCTTCTTCCAGTCCGGCTATTTCCAGATTTATTTCTTTGTGAAAACCCACCCATGACCCCAAGCTGGTATTCAGAGATTTTTTCATCCACGAATCGGTCTGCATGAAGCTTGGGTAGTTATAATTGTTGTAGTCTAAATTTTTAAGCGAATAAAGCAGGCTCAAATAGGCGTTATCATGCCAGGTATTTTTATCAAATTTATCCAATTCTTTTTTAAAGCCGGTTAGCAGATTTTGATATTCAGGGTATTGGTTTTCATTTGCTTCAGTTATTATTTTTTCAGCCAATTCTTTTCCAAGCGAGTTAAAAAGATCCAATCCAAGCGGCAGGCATCGGTAGTAGTCGTTTGCTTTTCTGCAGGAAGTGCGTGGCGCAAGTTGATCTTTAGAGACATCTTTCAGGTATTTGCCTACTTTTTCTCCGGACAAAAGGTCAAAAAGCTTTGTTTCAAAAAGGAAATTTTTTCTTAAAAGTCTCAATCCGGTTTCTTCCTTGCTGTCTTTATCGCCGCTTAAGGCGGCTGAAAAATTATAAGCATTTATCCTTTGCTGGAGAAGAGAAATTCTTTCCCTGACAGTTTCAAAATCACTTTCAAAAAGTTTGTTTAAATTATAATCTTGTCCAAATATGTCTTTTAGGGCTTGATTGTAATCAAGGTAAGTCAAATTGGCTTCCAGGCCGTTAAAAAAAGACATTGATTTATAGATATTGGCCCAGCGGTTTTTTAGATCTTGGCTGCTTGACAAATCATTGCTTAAATAAAGAGAAGCAACAAAATTTATCGCATGGTCATGTTCATCAAAAGTGCAGTTAGGACAGTCGTTTCCTTGATGCCAAAGCGGGAATAAAATATCGTGCAACCAAGTTACAGCCAAATAGTAATTTTTTAATTTTTCCGATGTTTGATAATATTGCGGAATTGAATAAATTTGATAATTTTTGTCATAGCGAAATATGGCTGATTTGGCCTGAGTCGACTTTGTGGTTATAAGCTTTATTTCGGCCTCCACTTCGTTTTTCAGGTAAGGCGGGATTGATAATGCATAAATTGCTGATTCCTGCGGACTGAAAAATTTTTTATCCACTCCGATGGCATCTCTTATTTGATTTTCTTTTGGCCGGAGCAATTCAAGCGCTACGGTAAGGTAAGATAGCTCAAGACGACTGGCTTCAGTAGCTATGTTGGATTCAATCCCTTTTTCCTGATACATCGGTTCATAGCGGTTTTTTACATTTTTATGGATTTCTTTCAGTAATCGCCACAGAGAATCATAAAATATCTCTTCTTCTATTTCCCTGTATGTTATTTGGAGAGCATCCTGGTAGAGTCCAATTATTGAATCAGAAGTGATTAATAAAGGCAGGTTTGAATTTCTTAATAAGCGATAATTTCCTTCCCAGTCGTTTATTTTATTATCAAGTAAATTATTTATAACCACAAATCCGTTTTCAGACAATTTAGGCAAGGCAAATTCTATATCAATTTTTCTTGAAAAGTCTTGATAATTTATTGCTTGCTCTTTAATACTTTCAAGAGGTAATTTGTATTCAGGCACATTGGCCTGATAGGATATATCCGGTTCTTGCCAAAATGCTGATATGAATTTTTTTTCTTTTTCTAGTTTTTCCCAATCATCAGGGCTTATTTGATCGGGATTTATTGGCAGAGTAGGTAAGCCCGGTAAAAAACCATTTTTTTCAGGTTCAGCGCCGTTGGGAGGCAGATTATTACCTTGATAGTTTGAGTTTTTTATATAAAAAAATAAACCAAAGCCACTTACCATTGCTATTAGAATAACCACAATAATAACGGCTATAATGTATAAAATTTTATTGTCCTCCATATTTTTAAGTCAAAATAAAAAATAAGTTAGCGGCCGGTGGAGCCAAAATTGCCGTTGCCGCGGCTGGTTTTAGAAAGTTCGCCTTCTTCCAACTCTGCGTAGGCAATTGGAAAAATTACCAGCTGGGTTACTTTGTCTCCCTTTTTTATTTTATGGGATTTGTTGCTTAGGTTGACTAAGGTGCAATTATATTCGCCGCGGTATCCACAATCAAAAACGCCGCCTAGATTATGAATTCCAATTTTTGCGTAACTGCTGCGGTCGCGAGTCAATGCCACATAACCATTAGGCAATTCCAGGGCAAATCCGAAATCAATCCTTTTTGTTTCTTTCGGTTTTATTTCATCATCATTCAGCGCGTATAAATCCAAGCCGGCATCGCCTGGGTGGGCGTATGTTGGAATTATTGCTTCTTGTTTCAGTTTTTTTATTTTAATCTTCATCGTTTCTAAGTTTCTTTAATATTATTTCAATTTGCCGGTAAAGATCGTCAAAAGTGCCGTTGTTGTTGATGGTAAATTTTGCAAGTTTTGCCACTTCTTTTATTTGCAGTTCAGCTTCTTTTTTTTCGTCTTTTTGAAAGTCAGCCAAAGTTTTTTTCGTATCGTCGGAATTTTCACCTCGTTTTATAATTCTTTCAAAGCGGATTTTTTGGTCGGCATTAATGAATATTAAATTAAAGCCGGGGATTACTTTTAAATATTTAATATCCGGTTCCCGCCTGACTCCATCAATGGCAATAATTTCATTATTTTCATTTTTTACGTCTTCGGCTATTACTTTGGCCAATAAATCGTCTCCGAATCTTTTTCTTAAATCAGAAGATAAATCCTGCAGGTTATTTCGGTTTTGTTCAATGTAAATCCGGTCTAAAATATCTCGCAGAATTGATGAGAATCGGTAAACGGATATATTGTATTTTGTTTTAAGAAATTCGCAGACAGTTCCTTTTCCGGAAGCAATTGGTCCGACAAATCCTAAAATTATTTTATTTTTCATTTTTTTCCTTTAAATTTACTTTCCCTTCGTTTTTTCTGGTTGGAATTTCTTCAGAGAATATTTTAATGATTTCCTCATTCCATTCAAAATTTTCTTGATAAAAATCAACTTTAACTCCCGATTCTTTTAAGATATCAACAGCTTTACTGTCTCGGTAGACTTTACCAATGACCACTCGTTTAATTCCGCAAGCAATTATGTATTTTACGCAATGAATACAGGGGCTGTATTTTGTATACATTGTTGAACCTTTAGTGCTGGTTCCGCCCTGAACGGCAGCTTGGAGCAGGGAATTATGCTCGCCGTGAATTGTCCTTACACAATGACCTTCTTCCAATAGATGACCTACATCATTACAATGAGGCAGGCCGGGAGGAGATCCGTTATAGCCAGTGGAGATTATTCGGTTTTCTTTAACTAAGACTGATCCGGAATAAAGCCGGTCGCAAGTGCCCCTAGCAGAGATGATTTTGGCGATTGCCATAAAGTAATCATCCCAAGAAGGGCGATAATGTTTTCGTTCTTCTGGCATATTGGTTATTTTATTTTTCAACCCTTATATTTTAACAGATTTTTCCCTTTTTTGGCAAATTAAAAAATCCGCTTTTTGAAGCGGATTTTTTAATTTTTTATTTAAAGCTTTATTTTTATTCCGGGGCCCATTGAAGAAGCAATACTTACACTTTTAATGAATGTTCCCTTGGCTGCAGATGGTTTGGCCTTTTTTAAAGCATTAATTAAGGCATTGTAATTTTCCAGAAGCTGGTTTTTGCTGAATGAAACTTTGCCAATGACTTGATGAATATTTCCGGTGTCATCATTTTTAAAATCAACTTTTCCTTTTTTAAGCTCGCCAATTGTTTTTTTCAAATTTGTCGTTATTGTTTCATTTTTTGGTGAAGGCATTAGACCCCTTGGTCCAAGTATTTTTGCTATCAACGCCATTTTTGGCATCATTTCGGGGGCTGCTACTGCCAGCTCAAAATCAATTTTTCCGCTGATTTTTATCTGATTAATCAACTCTTCACCACCAACAATATCAGATTCAGCTTCTCGTGCTTCTTTTTCTTTTTCCGGCGGGACAAAGGCGGCTATTTTTTTTGTTTTTCCTGTTCCATTGGGCAGGGTGAATGCAGTCCGAACCTGCTGGTCGCTTTTTTTGGGATTTATGCCAAGATTTATATGAACCTCAACCGATGCGTCAAATTTGGCAATACCTGTTTCTTTTACCAAATTTAATGCTTCTTCTAGCTCGTATTCTTTGTTTTTGTCCACTTTTTTTGTTAGTGATTGATAACGTTTGGAACGTTTCATAATATTATCTCCTTTTCCCGTTGTTTTGGCGGGTTTGCGGTAATTCCTCGGAGCAGAGGTCCCGCAAATATTAATTAGTTAATTATTCAGCAACCTCAAGGCCCATTTGCCTGGCAGTTCCCTCAATTATTCGGCAGGCACCGGCGATATCCTTTGCATTGAGGTCCTGCATCTTTTTTTCGGCTATTTCCTTAATTTGTAATTTGGTTATTTTTCCCACTTTTTTCTTTAAGGATTGACCGGAGCCCTTTTGGATTCCTGCCGCTTTTTTGAGCAATTCCGCAGCCGGTGGGGTTTTGGTTATAAATGTATAGGTTCTGTCTTCATAAACAGTAATTTCAACCGGCGTGATTTCGCCCATTTTTTCTCTGGTCGCTTCATTGAATTTCGAGCAAAATTCGGCGATATTTAGAGCATGCTGTCCTAAAGCTGGTCCAACAGGAGGAGCGGGATTAGCCTGTCCGGCCGGAATCTGAAGTTTTATTACTGTCTTGATTTTTTTTGCCATATATTTGTAAATTTAGAAAATTAAAATTATATTTTTTTAACTTGCAGAAAATCAAGTTCAACCGGTGTTTCACGTCCGAACATATTAACCAAGACCTTGATTTTTCCGCGGTCTTCGTCAATTTTACTTACTTTACCTTCATAATTCTTAAAAGGACCGTCGACTATTCTTACCGGAGAGCCTGTTGTAACGTCAATTTTAAAAGTTGGTTCTTCAACACCCATTCTTTTTTGCAGATTTTTTATTTCTGAATCAGAAATAGGCGTTGGAGTTGTTCCGGATCCGATAAAGCCGGTGACATTTGGAGTATTTCTTACAACATACCATGAACTGTCATCAACCATCATTTCCACCAAAACATAACCCGGAAATATTTTTTCAGTGACAACTTTTCTTTTCCCATTTTTAATTCGGATTTTTTTTTCGGTTGGAATTAAAACATTAAAAATTTTATCTTCCATATCCATTGATTCAATTCTTTGTTCAAGATTGCGTTTGACGTTTTCTTCATATCCCGAATATGTATGGATTACATACCAGCGCCGTCCTTGGTGTAATGTTTGTTTTGGCATAATTTTAAAGCTGTTAACGGTTTGTTAACGGATTAAATGATAATTCTTAAAATGATGCTTAAAAAATAATCAATAATTCCTAAAAAGGCGGCCACCCCCAAACTAATACCAATTACCAGTATTGTATGTCGTATAATTTCTTTTTTTGATGGCCAAATGACTTTTTTTAATTCTTGGTTTGAAGACTTAATATAATTTATCAGTTTTTCCAAGATGTTCATATTTTGTTTAAAATTAGATAAAATTATTGGATTTTAAAAAGACCCTTGGGGCCATTTATTATCTTAATATATTCTAACACAAAATTTTTAAATAAGTCAAGGGATACAGACGGGGTATAATAAAGTAAATGGAACAAGGTGAAATGACAGTAGACTTTTAAATTTTGATTTGCTAATTTTTTTTATTAGGTTTAGAATTAATTTGAGAATTTGATAAGATTTTATGGTTCCTTAAAACAAGGAGGGAATAAAAATGATAAAGGTTGAAGTTATTGTTTGTTGCCCTCATTGCGGAGCAGAGAGTTTTAGAGGTATAGGAATAAATGAGGAAATTACAAAAGATTCTAACTTT
The DNA here is from genome assembly GCA_964497245.1 of uncultured Gammaproteobacteria bacterium. Classification (GTDB taxonomy): domain Bacteria; phylum Patescibacteriota; class Patescibacteriia; order Buchananbacterales; family UBA6539; genus CAZCCC01. The sequence goes on from CAZCCC010000013.1 coordinate 22,026, forward strand.
TTATTTATGAATGAATGTTGTCCTTTTTGTGATGAGCCGATTTTAATTTATTGGCCTAAGTGTCGCAATTTAAGCAAATATGTTATTTTGCCACTTGACTCAGAAATTATTTCTTGTAGGTATTCAAAAGAAATTTTAGAGCATATTATAGAAGTGATTGAAGACTGGGAAAATCAGGCAGCAAATTCCATTAATGCATCAGAAATGGCAGGAGTTGGCGGTTATGATGATCTTGAGTCTGTTTTTGATGATGATTTTTTTCTTAATAATTTTGATCAGGAGTTTTTCGCATCAGCTACCTGTGCTGAACTTGCAGAAATTATTATTTTAGAAGCTTTTGGCAAGCCTCCTGTCAGCAGGACCGATGTTGAATTTTTTTCTTTGCAATTAAGAGTAGCTATTGGCAAGAGGCATTGGACAGAAGAAAGAAAGATTGCTCTTCAAGATTTATAAAACCCCAAAATTTTATTTAAGGGGTTTTTATTAATAGCTAGAAAATAAAAAAAATTAGATATCAAGATTTTTAACGTTTTTTGCATGGGCGTGGATAAATTGTTTTCGGGGAGCGACTTCCGAGCCCATCAGAATATCAAAGATTTCATCGGCCTTGGCGGCATCATGGGCGGTGACTTTTTTCATTACCCTTCTTTCAGGATCCATTGTTGTTTCCCAGAGTTGTTCAGGATTCATTTCACCCAAACCTTTGTAGCGCTGGATTGAAACTTTGTTTATTTTTTCAGATTTAGATTTGGAATCATTTTCCTCTGTTTCTTCTTCCGGATTTTCTTCCGGATTTTCTTCGACAATTTCTATTGAATTGTCTATTTTATTTTTCTTTTTGTACTCTTCCAGATCAGCGTCGCTATATAGCCAAGTAATTTCTTTGCCTTTTTTAGCGCTATAGAGGGGAGGCTGAGCGATAAAAAGGTGTCCACCGCGGATCAGTTCCGGGAAATAGCGGTAAAAAAGAGTCAAAAGCAAAGTCCTGATATGCGAACCGTCAACATCGGCGTCAGTCATAATTATAATCCTACTATATCTTAATTTTTCAATTTCGAATTGTTCGCCAATATTTGTGCCCATTGCAATAACAAGTGATTTAATTTCGTTGTTTGCAAGCATTTTATCAAGTCTGGCTTTTTCAACATTTAAAATTTTTCCGCGTAGCGGCAAAATTGCTTGGAATTCGCGGTTTCTTCCTTGCTTGGCTGAACCGCCGGCGGAGTCTCCCTCAACTATATAAATTTCAGAAAGATTAGGATCGCGGCTTGAGCAGTCAGCCAGCTTACCTGGGAGAGTAAGTCCTTCCAATGCTCCTTTTCTTAAAACCGTTTCTCTTGCCGCTCTAGCTGCAATTCTGGCTTTTTGGGCCAACATGCATTTTCCGATTATTGCTTCAGCGTCTCTTGGGTGCTCTTCAAGCCAGGTGGTAAAAGTATCATATGTTACCGCATCAATAATTGGTTTTACTTCAGCGTTGCCAAGCTTCGCCTTAGTTTGGCCTTCAAATTGAGGGTTTTTTATTTTTATTGATATTATTGCTGTAAGGCCTTCGCGGGAATCTTCTCCGCTTAAGTTTTCGTCTTTTTCCTTCAGCATTCCTTGTTTTCTGGCATAATTATTTATGCTTCTTGTAAGCGCCGTCCGAAAACCGATTAAATGCATTCCGCCTTCCGGATTTGAAATGTTGTTGGCAAAGGCAAAAATGTTTTCATTATATTCATTGCCATACTGGAGGGCAATTTCAATTTTTGTCTCTTTTTCTTCTTTTTCAATATAAAAAATATTTTCGTGCTTTGGCTCAATATTTTGGTTTAGAAATTTTATATATGAAGCGATTCCTCCTTCAAAATAAAAAGTATAGTCGGTTTTATTTTCAGGATTTCTATTATCTAAAACAATTATTTTTACACCTTTTGTTAAATAGGCTTGTTTTCGCAGATGATCTAAAATGGTTTCCAAATTGAATTCCAAAACAGTAAAAATCGTCGGATCGGGTCTGAAAGTTATAGTAGTTCCCGTACCTGGCATTTTCCCTTGTGGTGCAACTTTTTTTAGCGGTTTTCCCTGTTTGTATTCTTGCATCCAGATTTTACCATCCCGCTTTATTTCAGCTTTTGTGTATTCTGACAAGGCGTTGACAACCGATACTCCGACTCCATGAAGTCCGCCCGATACTTTATAGCCACCCTCTTCACCGAATTTGCCTCCGGCGTGAAGTTTGGTCATTACCAATTCCAAGGCAGATTTTTTTTGTTGTTTGTGCATTTCAACGGGGATTCCCCGGCCGTTGTCAGAAACAGAAACCATATTATCAGGTAAAAGTTCAACAATGATTTCGTCGCAGTATCCGGCCATAGACTCGTCAATTGCATTATCAACCACTTCCCAAACAAGGTGGTGAAGTCCTTCCGAAGCGGTATTTCCAATATACATTCCCGGCCTTTTTCTGACCGGCTCAAGACCTTCTAAAACAGTTATATTTTTAGCGGAATATTCATTCTTGTCGGCCTGACCGGTATTTGCTTTTTTTGTCATTGAATTTTTAGGCATATTTTACTTTTTATGTTTAATTATTTTGAAACTGATTTTTAAATCAATAAAAATATAGGGATTGGCCTATAATGTCATAATTAAATGGATTCAAATTATAATGAATTTTGGCTATTTTTTAATAATTTAATTATAGCAGGTATTGGAAATTTTTCAATATCCTATCTTAATAAATCAAAGACCCAGGCACTTTGAATTTGCTTTTGTTTATGGTATAATTTTTATGTATGTCAAAGCCTATGAATGAACCAAGTGATGTCAGTAATTTTCAGCTCAAAGCAAGTTATTGGTATGTTACCAATAAATTGAAGTTAAAAAAAATCCTGATTATTTTTTTGGTTTTTTTTAATTTGGGAATTTACGGATTTGTCGGCTATGGCGTGACATTAGTTTTAATGAACGAAAATAATTTTAAAAATGATTTGGCTTTTTTAACTGCAGACTTGATTGATTATCCATATTGGCGGCAAGTTCAAAAACCCAAAGATCTTCAAATCCTAGAATTTTATTCAACAGATGGCAGGGATAGAAAATATGATTTTACTGTTAAAATAAGAAATCCCAACCGTGATTATTCCGGTGAAACTGTGAATTTGGATCTTGCATTGGGCGGAGAAGTAATCGGCAGCAAGCAGAGTTTCATTTTACCCAATGAAGAGAAATATTTCACTTTTTTTGGAAAAGAATTGGCTTCAGGTAGTCCTGAAATAAGAATTTCAAAGGTTTCTTGGAGGCGAGTTACTAAAATCAGGTTTGAAGAATTTTCAGCTCCTCGTTTAAGGTTTGAAGTATCGGATATTGAATACAAGCCGGCAACAGATTCAAGCCTAAAAGGAAAAATCCCTGTAAGCACTTTGAATTTTAAGATAAAAAATAATACCGGATACAGCTATTGGCAAGTTGGGATAAATATGATTTTATTGAGCGCTCAGCGAGTGGTCGGCGTTAATTATTTGACATTGGAAAGTTTTCTCTCCGGCCAGACAAGGGAAGTGGAAATGCGTTGGTATGAGAATCTGCCTTCTGTTAATCAATTTGAAATAATTCCGGAAATTGATATTTTAAACCCGGGTATTTACATGAGTGTTAGGTGATTTTGATTATTTTTTAAATTAATATTATAAAAAAGCTTATGACTTGCATCATAAGCGTGTTTTTTTATAACCTGGTGGCAGTTTAATCGTTAAAAAGCGAAGCTCCGCCAATAATTCCCGCATTTTGGCCTAAGCTCATAAGCTCAACTAATGGTCCTTTGTTCCAAGAATGGTTTTTTAACACCCGAAGCATTTCGGGAGAGAAAAGAGGCCAGGCTTTTGCCAAGTTGCCGCCTACAAGGATAATATCAGGAGCAATAGCCCCTTGAATCCAGCTGAGGGCAAATCCTAGGCACCTTCCAAAATATTCATAGGTGGCTATTGCCGCTTTGTCACCTCTAAGTGCCAACTCTTCAATTTTCTTCGGATCAAAATAATTAAGGTCTCTTTTTCCTGACCTTTCGGCATAGGATTGTTTAATTCCATTTGTTGAAACTTGTCTTTCTATTGTTTCACCGGATCTGTCTGCAGGCGGTAATTCAATTGGCGCTTTTGCCAGTTCCATGGCCATAAAATTTGCGCCGGTATAAATTTCACCGTCAATAACCAGTCCGTGCCCAAAACCTGTTCCAAGGGTGCAGCCATAAACGATTCTATGGCCAACGCCAGCACCGGCACTACTTTCGCCATAAACCATAAGATTGGCATCATTGTTGATTTTAACGGGCATGCCAATTAAGCTGCCAAGTTTTTCAGTCAAGTGGCAACCTCGCATTGTTGCCATGTTTGGAGTCTCGCCAATTACTCCTGTTTCAAAATTTGCCGGACCCGGAACACCGCCGCCCGCGCCAACAAATTCATAATCAGAATTTTTGCAGAGATCAATTACTTGCTTTATTACCCCTGACATGACGCTTAAAATATGGTCTTGTTTCCATTCATGGTCAATTTTAGTCGTGTAAACCATTGTTAACAATTTGCCGTTTGCAACTGCTGCAGCCGAAAAATGACTGCCTCCAAGATCAAATCCAATTGCTGCCTTTTTCATTTGTGCTTCCTTTCATTTGGTAAAATGTGCAACATCCTTAACTGTGCTGAAATTTTAAACAAAATTAAATTTAATGTCAATGCAAATACACAATAAAAAACAGAGGCGGAATATTATCAGCCTCTTTGTAATCAGCCTTGGCAGGCTGTTTTTTGCTTTAGAAGTTCTTGCGGACAAATTAATGGCGTTGCGCATCTTAGACAATACTTTTGTTTTTTGGGATCAACAATTATCCCATTGCATTTTGGACATTTCCAAACCGATTCGGTGACTTCACCTCTGCGAAATGGCACTCTGCATTCCGGACAAAATTCTGGCCAAGGAATTCTATTTTCTCTTATGGCCGTAATTAGAAATGATAAGTCAGCTTTGCAAGCTGAGCAATGTGATTTTGTAATGCGTCCGGGCAGAATAACCAAATGTTCGCTTTGAGGGTAAGTGGAAGAATTTTTTTTATCCATTGAAATTTACCCTTTGCTTATTAAAGGAACAACTAACTGATTTTATGGCTAAGGCAATTGTATAATTTAAAAAAGACTTAGTCAATATTATTTTTTTGGCTAAATTATAATATTTTTATTTCTTGGTATTGACTTTTTTTGTTTAATGTTGTATTATGCAAAGTCAAATGGTTTGACATTGTCCGGTTTTGTTTGCCGGGCAAAAAAAGGTTCCTTAAACTCAACGCCCTTTTTGGGCAAAAAAAGGAGAGTTGTCATGACTCAGGATCAAGGACGTAGTCCAAAACAGCAGTCGCCGATTAATCGGCCTTCGGTAGAATACCGGACACTCGTTACAAAAGATGCGGTCAGGGTTGCTCCTGGCCGTGAAATTGACTTGACCAGAGCGAAGGTAAGAACCCTTCGCTTCGGAGATGAGCGGATTGAAGCGGTTGTGGGAGTTGTTTTCGGCTCTCACGATCCCGGTGTGGTTGAGCACGTTGACATCCGTAGGGATGTCGTGGCGGCTCAGCAGGCTCTGGAAAAGGCCAGAGGGTCTCTCAAAGCGTTTGCTGATACACTGGAGAGACTCAACGAGATGGGCGCCGAGACAGCTCAGATGGAGGGAATGGTGCAGCAAGCAGAGCTTGCCGTGTACGACGCCGAACAGGCGCTGATGTCGGCAATTGCTCTGCCGGCAGCGATTACCATTGAGCAATCCGGCAAAAAATTCTTTCGGGTCACTTTTTCAAATTCGAAAGGCAATTGGCCCGATCCCGATCTGGTGTATGACGTCATGGTGATTGAATGGCCCGCACCTTTCGGGAAAGACGGGACAACTGTGCTTCTCCCCATGTCCCGATTCACGATGGGCCGTGGCTGGATTGGGTTCTTTGCCGGAACCCAGACGTATCAACTCACTTTTTTGGCTGTCAGCGGCCAGCAGGGCAAGAATGTATGCGAGGCGCAGTTTGCTCTGCGCAACGCCGCAAACGTTGCCTATTTTGATGTTTTTGCCGATGGCGAAATCGGCTATGAGCGGGATGATTATTCCGCTACAGCCACGACTCGCATTGAGGCAGACCCAAAAGACCAACACCTCGCCACCAATTCAGTAGCCGAGGCATTGGTCAAGGCCGGCGGAGCAGAAGAAATCGGCAGCAGCCCTGCTGAAGTACCGGCCGAAAAACCCGATGGCAAGGATCGCCGCCATCACGACCGTGATGATGGTAATGACGGGCCCAAAAAGCCCCGTCGTCGCCGTCAGGGGCATGAAACTGAGGCCTCCATTGATGCCGAAACTTCCGATGAAGAAGAAGTCGAGGCCATTGAGGCCGAAACCCCTGTTCCGGCTCCGGAAATTCCGGAAGCCGAACCAGTTGGAGAAGGCGTTATGGCCGCTGCTTTGGCAGCAGTGAAGGCTAACAACGCCTTCTAAGCCTAGCAATAGGCTTACCCACAGATTTTAGAGCGAGGACTATTCGGTTCCCGCTCTTTTTTATTGGCGACGTAAGGCGATTGTCCAGCACCTATTTTACTGATATCATATATAAATTAAAAAATTATTTAACACTTTGATTAATTGATATGTAAAATAAGATAAGAAAAATAAAAAATAATTATAATCTTGCTACTTATCTCGCTTATCTTGTTTATCTCTCTTGTATTATCTCGCACAATATCGTTCATTATGCTAAAATATAAACAGCTAAATATAATCATATCTTATGCCTCCTATTTTAATAAAAGCGACCGATTTAATAAAAAATTATTATACCGATGAAGTTGAAACAAAAGTTTTAAGAGGGGTTAGTTTTAAGATAGAAATCGGTGAGTTTGTTGCGATAATGGGTCCTTCCGGCTCAGGAAAATCAACCTTAATGCATATTTTGGGTTTTTTAGACAGAACAACAAGTGGTACTTATGAGTTTGACGGTAGAAATGTCACTGAATTTTCCGATGATGAATTGGCATTAATGAGGAATAAAAAAGTCGGTTTTATTTTTCAGACATTCAATTTACTACCCAGAACTTCTGTTTTGGAAAATGTAAAATTGCCTTTGATATATTCGGGAATCTCCGGTCGCGAGATGAATAAAAGGGCCCATGATGCAATAAAAGCAGTAGGGCTTTATCATCGGCTTAATTATTTTTCCAATCAACTTTCCGGCGGGGAAAAACAACGGGTGGCAATTGCCAGAGCGCTAGTGAACGAACCAAAGCTTATTTTTGCCGATGAACCAACCGGCAATCTTGATTCAAAATCAGGAACTCAAATTATGCAGATTTTGGAAGATTTAAATGAAGAAGGAAAAACGATAATTTTAGTCACTCACGAACAGGATACCGCTGACCATGCCAAGCGCATAATAAAAATAAGGGACGGGCAGATTGTTGAAGATAAAGAAGTTTCAGCCAGAAGATCGGTAAAGAACGGCGAATTAAGAAAATAACAATTTTCAGAGGATTAATTGTTAATTATTGAGCAATGAATTTATATCAATCAATTCAAGGATCATTTAAAAATTTAGTCTCACATAAGTTGAGGTCTTTTTTGACTATGCTTGGAATGATAATCGGAATTTCTTCAGTAATTATTATTATGTCAATTGGCGCTTCGGCTCAGGACTTGATTTTGGACCAAATCAGAGGAGTTGGTTCGGATTTAATTGGAATTTTACCGGGTGCTTCAAGCGAAGGCGGTCCGCCGGCCGCAGTTTTGGGAGTTACAGTCACCACTTTGAAATATGATGATATTTTGACTTTAACCAGAAAGGAAAATGTTCCGTATGCAAAAGCGGCAGCAGCATATGTAAAAGGCAAAGGAACCGTCAGCTGGCAAAACAGAAGCATTGACATAAATATTAATGGAACTACGGCAAGCTATATTGAGGTTGAAGATACGGAAGTTGAGTTGGGCCGATTTTTCAGCCCGGAAGAAGAAAGGGGGATTTCCAGGGTTGCAGTTTTGGGAAGTGAGGCATATAAAGATCTCTTTCAGGGGCAAAATCCAATCGGACAAAACATAAAAATTAAAAGAGAGCAATTTAGAGTAATTGGTGTAATGAAAGAAAGAGGCTCAGTTGCTTTCCAAAACGAAGATAATCAAATATTTGTTCCTTTGGAAACTGCCCAAAAGCTACTTTTAGGGATAAATCATTTGGCTTTTGCTCGTGTTAAAGTAATTGACTCCAAATATCTTGATCAGACAGTTGAAGACATAAAAATAACGCTGAGGCAGAGGCATGGTATTGAGAATCCAGAAAATGATGATTTTACCGTCACTAATGTTCAAAGTGCCTTGGATGTTTTTACAGGAGTGACTACTGCTTTAAAATTTTTTCTGGCATCAATTGCCGCAATTGCCCTTTTGGTCGGTGGAATCGGGATAATGAATATAATGCTTGTGGCAGTTAATGAAAGAATCAGGGAAATAGGGTTAAGGAAAGCTGTTGGAGCCAGATCAAGTACTATAACCAGGCAGTTTTTAGTTGAAACAATTGCTATTTCTTTTGGTGGTGGATTGATTGGAATTTTTTTTGGCATAATAATTTCTTTGGTAATTGCATTGGTAGCAAATAATTTAGGCTATAATTGGAATTTTATAATAATGTCGGATTCAATAATTTTAGCATCAGTAGTTTCAATCGCAGTTGGTTTGCTTTTTGGCATTTATCCGGCAAAAAAAGCGGCCAAACTTGACCCAATTGATGCTTTGAGGTATGAGTAATAATCAAGAAAACAAAAAATCAATAAAACAACAAAATGATTTAAAATGTGGCGGAAATAAATTCCAATTTTTAAATTTTTTGTCTTGTCGTTTTATTAGTCCTTTTAAAATTTCAATTAGCGCTTTAAAAAGGCATAAAGCCAGGACATTTTTGACTATTTTAGGAATCGTTATTGGAATTACATCGGTAATTACGGTTATGTCTGCGGGAAAAGGACTTGAAGCATACATGGTTGACCAAATTAAAACTTTTGGAACCGACATAATACAAATAGAGATAAAAATTCCCAACACCAGTCATGTTTCCGCTGAAAATATTGGCGGAATGGTTTCCGGTATACAAGTTACAACACTTACTATTGATGATGCCCAAGCCATTAAAAAAATACCAAATGTTAGAAATGCTTATTCCAATATTATAGGTCAAGAGTTAGTCTCTTATGATGGACAAAATCGACAGGTAATAATTTGGGGAGTGGAATCATCATTTATAGACATAGATTCTTCAACTGTTGAAAAAGGAAGATTTTTTACGGAAGAAGAGGATAAAAATCTTTCACAGGTTGTAGTGATTGGAAAAACCGTTGAAGAAAAACTTTTTGGCAATGAATCCGGTTTGGGAAAATCAATCAGTGTTGGCAGACTTAAATTTCAGGTAGTTGGCGTAATGTCAAAAAGAGGGTCAATTACTTTTTTTGATATGGACAATTTGATTTATATTCCGGTAAGGACTTTGCAGAAAAAAATAATGGGCATAAATCATTTGCTGGCAATTACCGCTCAGGTTAATGACAATTCCATTGCCGATCAGACTAAAGAGGAAATTGTTTATCTTCTTCGGCAGAGGCATAATCTTACTTCCGGTGATCCGGATAAAGATGATTTTGCTGTGATGACAATGGCTGAAGGTTTGGATATGTATAATACGATTTTTGGGGTTCTTAATTTGTTATTGGTTGCAATTGCCGGAATCTCTCTGGTTGTCGGTGGGGTCGGAATAATGAACATTATGTATGTTTCCGTCACAGAGAGGACTTATGAAATCGGTCTGCGAAAGTCGGTTGGTGCAACGAGAGGTAATATTTTGTGGCAGTTTTTATGGGAGTCTTTAATAGTTACATTCTTTGGTGCGATTATTG
>CAZCCC010000014.1:0-31056 GCA_964497245.1 uncultured Gammaproteobacteria bacterium
AGCTGTTACGCTTTCTTTAAAGGATGGCTGCTTCTAAGCCAACCTCCTGGTTGTTTGAGTCAAATCACCACCTTTTACACTTAACATCGATTTAGGGACCTTAGCTTATGGTCTGGGCTGTTTCCCTTTAGACTGATGGAGCTTAGCCCCCATAGTCTGACTCCTAGATATTGCACGATGGTATTCGGAGTTTGGTAGAAGATGGCAGGATTGCTCCACCCACCCTCTTTCAGTGCTCTACCCCCATCGCTACTATCTAAGGCTAGCTCTAAAGCTATTTCGAGGAGAACCAGCTATTACCAGGTTCGATTGGAATTTCACCGCTAGCCACAACTCATCCCCGCGTGTTGCACGGCGCGTGGGTTCGGTCCTCCCGCAAGTGTTACCTTGCGTTCAACCTGGCCATGGCTAGATCACCTGGTTTCGGGTCTTATAAATACTACCTGTTCGCAAATTGCACATCGCAAATCGTCTAGCGACATGCGATTAGCAATAAGCGAACAACGGGGGTTAACCCTTGCTTTCACTGCGCTTTCGTCCTAGATGGACTTAAGCTAAGCAGTATTTACAAACTCGTTGGCTCATTCTTCAATAGGCACGCCGTCATCCCGATAAATCGGGACTCCGACTCCTTGTAAGCAAATGGTTTCAGATACTATTTCATCGCCCTCACCGGGCTGCTTTTCACCTTTCCCTCACGGTACTTGTTCACTATCGATCATCAAAAGTATTTAGCTTTGCCGCATAGTCGCGGCGGATTCCCACAGGGTTTCACGGGACCCGTGGTACTCAAGATAAAAACTGCAAAGCTATTTCCCCTTTCACATACAGGGCTATCACCTTCTTTGGCACCGTTTTCCAACGGCTTTTACTAGGGAAGAAATAATTTATGACTTCACTTTAATCTGCAAGAATTAAAAATGTTTTTATCTTACAACCTCCTATAAGCATTACGGGCTTGCACCCTTAAGAGTCCCATTAAGTTTCTTGCAAGAAAAAACTTAATAAAGACATAACTTACAGAATTTGAGCTGTTCCCTTTTCGCTCGCCACTACTCAGGGAATATTCACTGCAAACTTGCGTTTGAAGTGATTTTTTTTCTTTTCCTCTGGCTACTGAGATGTTTCACTTCGCCAGGTCTTCTTCATACGCCTATGTATTCAGCGCATGATGATTCGATCTTCCATCGAATCGGGTTTCCCCATTCGGAGATCTCCGGATCAAAGGTTGCTTGCCACCTCACCGAAGCTTTTCGCAGGCTGCTACGTCCTTCATCGTCTTTTGATGTCGAGGCATCCACCATTTGCCCTTAATATCTATTTAACCACAAGAATCAGGACACCATTCGTCGAAATGAATGATGAAAATTCTTGTTATATTTTTATTAACGACAAAATTGCTTTTAAATTACGTTGATCTTATTAAATTGTTAAGTTACTACCCGATACTAACCTACGGATACATCCGATTTATTATACTTGAATATTCGGATAAATTCGCAGATTAGAATCATGTCTGTATCTATAACTGAAACTGAACTGGAACTAAAAAAGCCGCTTTCCCAAGCGACCCGAAATGACAACCAAAATATCTAGACGCTCATGCGCTTGGGGATTTAATAATTAACTTACATTCCTTCATACGCTTTTTTCTACTTTGGAAGCCATTGTTCCGATTAACGGAAGTGACTCTAATTAACTTAATAAGTTTATACTATATTTTTACTTCTGTCAATACCTAATCTTTTTTTATTCTCTTCAGCTGTTTTTTGGCTAAATTTACCAATCTTCCAAGTTGAATTGTAACAAACACAACAATAATGGTAATAACTAGTGCATAACCTGTTAATGCCAATAAATTATCGCTAGGTTTTGGAAAAAAATGGTTGAATAATCCCCTGATCGCGTCATTCCAGGCCAAAGCGGCCACTAAACCAAAGCCGGCAGTTGCCAAAGATGAAATTTTTTCTAGAATTTCTATTCTTAAATCTTTTTTTTCTTCTTGAAATTGTTTTTCTTTTTGTTGTTTTCCAATTTCCCTACTCATATATTTATACTCTATAATATAACCTGATTAAATAATTTAAGCAAATATTGATTTTAATCATGGTCAATTACCAAAATCTTAATACCCGCAGAATGTTACTGTAATTATCAGTCCAAAGATTAGATGAAAAAAGGTCAACGGGAAAATCAATTGCAACTGATTTTATTGTTTCATTTTTTAATAAATCTGAGTCGGGACTTAAAATTACCCAGGTGCTGGCAGCTTGAGCCTTGTCCGCGGCTGACTCTGATTTAATAATTACGGCAGATAAATTAAAATGCCCAGCCAAACTGGAAACAACCGGCTCAAGATTGACATATTTATTAGAAATATGAACTGCTAAAATTCCATTCGGCTTTAAATGATTTAAATAAACTGCAAATGATTCCTTAGTCATAAGATGAACAGGGATTGCATCTCCACTGAAAGCATCTAAAACCATAATATCAAAATTCTGAGGGGATTCTTTTTCTAAAGAAATTCTGGCATCGCCTAAAATGATATCATAGCTTCCGGCACATTTGTTTAAATAAGTGAATTGTTTCTGGGCAACCATCGCAACATTGGAACTAATTTCATAAAAACGAATGTATGAGTCGGCTGCATAACTGGCTAATGTGCCGGTACCTAGACCCACTGCGCCAATTTTCAAATTTCCTCGATTTTTTAGTAAATCAAAAGATTTTCCAACTCCGCTTTCATAACCATAATAAGTAGTAGGATAACATTCATTTTCAGGGAGGCTGAATTGCGAACCATGAAGGATACCACCATGATAAAGAGAAATATAATGGCCACTTTCACCAGTCTGCTGTTTAAAAAGACGAATAACTCCATAAAAATCACGTGAAATAAACCAAGGTTTTTTAACTGTATTAACAACTTGGGATCCAAGAATGTAACTGATAAATATAAAAAATATTAAAATAAAAAACCATGAACGAATAGGATATTTAGGATAAAGGAAAAAGCTCCGATTGATCAATAAAATAATAATTAATAATAAATAGCCGACAAATATGAAAAAATGTAATTCCAAATAGGCCGGAAATATCAAAGGAGAAATCAAGCCGACAAATATTCCACCCAGTGCTCCCCCTAATGATATGGCTAGATAAAATGAAGTCAAATATTTGGGATCAGGTTTAAGTTCAAATAGTTCACCATGACAGAAAATTGTATAAAATAATAAAGAAAGCAGAAATGCAATAACTATCATTATAATGCTGTCGGCAAATCCCTGTTTTAATAATACAGCTAAAATGATATGGATTAAAATAAAAAACTTAACAACCAGCCGACGATCATAAAATTCACTTCCTCTAAAAGTAAAGATAAAAGAAAAAAGATAAATAACCAATGGAAAAATCCAAAGCAAAGGGACCGCAGCAATGTCCTGAGTAATATAATTAGTTACGGCCAAAAGCATACCTGATGCCAAAAACGGCAAAACTATCCATAATAATCTTTGATATAACAATGGACTCTTTGATTCAATATCTTTTTTATCTAACCAAGCTTCCCGGGTAAAAAATTTATTTGATTTCTGAAAAGTTAAAATGACAACCAATACAACAAAAAAAATAAAGCCAGCCGACCAAATTTGGGTTTGAAGCCTAATATTAAAAAATGGTTCAATTATAAAAGGATAAGTAACTAATCCCAACAATGAACCAAAATTTGACAACGAGTAGAGTCTATAAGGTGAGGCATTTGGAAACTGCTGATTAAACCAAGCTTGAATTAAGGGGCTGGTGGCAGAAAGTATAAAATAGGGCAAGCCAATAGAAATTATCAGTAAACTTAAAATTGTCAGGGTCGGATTTTCCAAAATATAATCTTTCCAATAATCAGCCGGCGTAATTGGCAGTATTAAAACGGCAATGAATAATAAAAAAAGATAGAAGCTAATTTGAAAAGCCGGGCGAAAAAAACGAATTAAAAAATGAGCATAAGCATAGCCGGCCAGCAAGAAGGTCTGAAAAAACAACACTGATATAATCCAAACATTAGAGCTACCTCCAAACCATGGCAAAATATAACGACTAATCATCGGCTGAATCTGAAACAATAAAAAAGCTGATATAAAAATCAACAACGGATAAAAATTATTAAATTGCAAAACGTTTTTTGCCGACTTATTATTAAGCATTAATTTTTTTAATCACAAATCCCAAAATAATCCAAAAAATAAAAATAACTGATGTAATAACCAACATTGGGCCCAACCCAAAAGCATGAGTAAAAGGGACAGATATGGCGGTAAACAATCCTCCCCCCAAAAAAGGTTCAAAAAGAAGCTGTTTATAACCAAAAGATTCCAATGCCGGTGATTTTGAATCAGGGTCAACTATTCTCATAAGCAAAAGGCCTGTGGCTGTAACACCTAAGGATTGCCCGAAATCTCCAATTCCTCTTTCAAACCAATAGTCCTTGAGTATCAACGGGGCAAGAAAAATAAAAGCTCCAACGGTCCAAACTATTCCAACAGTAATCAAAATAAGCAAGGGTAACCAAGCGTTAGCAAAAGCACTTAATGCCAAAGAAGCTAAAGCACTTACAATAAGAAAATCCAAAGCTGTTCCTTGTATTTTTAAAATTAACATTCTGTCCAGGCTCCCATTAAAAAAACGATGGTGCAGCTTTTCAACAATAACTCCGCCGATCATCGCCAAAGGAAAAAGAGGTATATGTCCAAGCAGCACCGGAATTCCCAGTGGCGTAAGAAAAATTAATTCAAATAATTTAAGAATTGATAAAATAACAACCCCTGCTCCAATTGCCACGCCGATGTAGGCCAAATGAAAACTTAAAGGTTCTATGCTTTCAATTTTAATTAAAGATTTTTTAGATAATCCGGAATCTTGAGTATTTTCTTCAGAAAGATAATTTTCTACGGCTTCACGTTCTTTACTGGCACTTTCCATTTCATGGTCCTTTGTTTTTTCATTACGCAGAAATTTACAATGGCCTTTTTTTACTCCCCAATTAATAAGAATTATTCCGGAAATAATTCCCATAACAACTCCGACGGTTGCAACTCCCAATGCCAAATCTTGGCCCTGGTGCCAACCCAAATTGCTGAAAGTTTCACCAAGACCGGCTGCCGTTCCGTGACCACCTATAAATCCTATTTCAATAAGAGTGCCAAACATCGGCTCAACTTTAAACAGAGGAACTAAAATTAATGCGGTAATGGCAAAACCGGCAACATACTGTCCCCAGGCAACAATATGACTAAAGATGACTTGAGAACCGGCTTTATTCCAAACCTCCTTTAGATTTGGCAAAGTTTTTCCTAAAAACAAGCTGGCAAAAACAATATTGATAAGGAAGCCGGGAAAAATAGACCAAATCGCAACGGAGTTCTCTGAAAAAAAACGAAAATAACCATTTGACAGATTACCCAAAACTTCCGGACCTATAATCAAAAGAAAAAAACCACCAAGAATAGAAGCGGGAATAAACATCTTTCTAAAAATAAAAATCTGGTTACGCAAAATTTTTCCAAAGATTAAAGCTAATCCAAGCCAGGCAAATGATATTAATTCCTCCATAAATTATTATTAATTCTTTATTCAATAATTTAATTATAACATAAATTTAAAATATTGATCTTAAAATTCTACACTGGATATTCATATTAAAAATGAGGCTAAAAAAATAAGCAGTATTTCTCTGCTTTTTAAATTAACGTCCCATACAAATGGTGGGCAAGGAGGGACTCGAACCCTCAAGCCGTAAGGCACATGCTCCTAAGGCATGCGTGTATACCAATTCCACCACTTGCCCACCATTTGTATGGGATTTATAACATCCTAAAATATTTGATAAAGCTTTCATAATTATAATGACTAATTTGCTAAAAAAAGTCAATAAAGAATATTGACCGCAAAACAAAATCCACCCACTTTTTTCTTAGTTCTTAGTAAGATATGAAATATTTCATACTTTGATGGCTCCTCGTCTCGATCCGCCTAAGGCGGACACTCGCCTTACGCCGCCAATAAAAAAAACCGGGCCAAACTGGTCCGGCTGTAAAAAGGACATTATTCAGTATCGTCTTCCCCCTCCTGCTTGGGCGGTTTGATTATCGTAAAATTAAACATCCTTTCAAGTCCACTGGTTGTAGCGGATGATTTTATTTTCAGAGTAACCATCACCAAAAAACATCTGCTGTCACTTTCCCACCACGGAGTAATTTCTGAAATAGGGTGAGGCTTCCGACTCACTTTATCAGCACAATAGTTGAAAGTATATTCGTCGGAAAAGCAATCAAAAACCGGCAAATTAACAACTGAAACACTACGCCCAAAAACTATTTGCCAAAATTGTCTGGCATATGTCCCTGATAAAGATTTATCAAAATCATCGGAGTTGTAGGCACCAATTAAAAAGGGATACATATTGGCATATTCACCATTGAAGCGGACGAATTCAACACTTAAAGCTGAGTGCTTTATTCCAACAGCCTGATGGTAAAATCCTTTCTTCAAAAATTTTAAACCACCCTGTGAAAGAGTAAATGGCGGTTGGATAAAAACTTGGCTGATGATATAATTAAGCGCTGATCCAACATGAGGATCATCCAAAGCTTTTGTCCACTGAAAAATAGTGGACTCCCCCCCTAAAAATTTAAGCGCTGAATTAATCATTTCCAACTTTTGAGCTGAGCCTTCGACATTACTTTGGCTTGTCATGGTACAACCTCCTTGGTTTTTTTGGCCGACTTGGCCTCAACCATTGTTTTGTTTCGCCGATTCCCAATGAACCGAACCGTAAGCATATTATTAAAAAAATTAATTATTGTCAAGCATCTTTATTAAAACTAATTGACTTTCATTTTTTGATAAACTATAATAATAAATTGGCTAGATCTTTAAAATATGAAAATTTATCGTTGGATTAAGAGTTTTAATCCCCGATTTTAATATAGATGCGGTCAATAATGGACCATCATAAAAAAAGAATTTTTTTGGTTATGTTTCTAGGCAACTAAAACTAGGAGTACAGTTATGAAGAAGAATTTTTGGTTAATTTCTTTGATTGTCATAACAGCTATTTTTTCTAGCTGTTCACTACGGCCGGTTATTGTTGACCAGCCGGAAAGCCTAAATGTTAATCTCGGAGAAGAAGTTGAATTTAAAATTACAGCATTAAGGGCCAATAAATTTGAATGGCTTAGAGACGGGGTCGTTTTAGAAGGATTTATTGATCCTGTCTTAACCTTGTCGGAGGTAAAAGAGTCCGACGAAGGCGCTTATCAGGTAAGGGCCAAAAATCTTTTGGGCTATGCTGATTCCGAGATTGCTTACCTGACTGTTAATGATCCACCGATCATTATTACCAATCCGGTTTCAATTGAAATCAATCCGGGGGAAAATTCGGTTATGACTATTATAGCCGATGGCACCCAACCAATAAGCTATCAATGGTATCTGAACGGCCAAAGACTGATTGGCGCCACCAACCCGGAGCTGGTGATTGAAAACGCCCAGCTGTTTCATGTTGGCAGTTATTACTGCTCGGTAAATAATGTGACTAATCAGGAAATTTTTTCCGCAGAAGCGACTTTGCGTTTGATTGGTTATCCGGATAAAGGTATTGTTTTTACCAGAATTCCGGAATATGGAAGCTTTGACAATCTTTACGGTTTGGTTTATGGCGTTAATCTTTCTCAGTTTAAAGTTGCCGTTTATGCCATAAGTCAATGGGGATACTGGATTAAGCCTTATGTCCATTCGCCCAATACTTACATCTCATTAACTCCATATGATGAATACGGTTCAAATTGGAATTGCGATGTTACTACCGGAACTGATGATCAATATGCTCTTGGCTATGTCGCCTTTTTGATTCCGCGTGATTCTATGCCAATTTTATGCACCGGCAATAGCGGCGGCTGGGGCGGAGTTCCATGTCCGGATATACCAGAAGTGCCTGACGCAGTTTGTGAACCGGCGATTACCTATCGCCTGGAAAAAAGGGTGATTGAAGCCTTTGGCTACCTGTGGGAAGTCAAGTTTTCCCGACGTCCAGTAAATCCAGGCTATAGAAATTATAGTGACCGGGAAGAAGATGTGTTTGTTGATGAAAACGGATTTGTCAATTTGGTCAGCAGCTACTTTGACAATAAATGGCACGGGGCTGAAATTAGGAGTGAAGAATCGTTTGGTTACGGCACCTATATTTTCCAGGTTCAAGGAATGACTGAACTGATGGATGTTAATCGGGTGCTTGGCCTGTTTCTTTACGAACTTTTAAGTGAGCATCCGGCTCATCGTGAAATTGACATTTTAGAAATTGCGCTGTGGGGAGATCCAGACAACCCGACTAACGCGCAATACGTGGTTCAACCATGCTCAATTTGTCCCGGATGCGACAGTTGTCATCGGCTTGTAATTGATGAGCTGTCTGATTTTACAACTTATCTGGTTTGGGAGCCGGGCTGGGTTGAAATGCGGACTTACATCGGCAATCACATTGACGGTATTCCTCCCGAACAAGACCTGATTGCCCAATGGGAGTATGAAGGAACAAAAGTTCCGGAACCAAATGACGTTCGCGTTCATGTCAATTTGTGGATTTTAACCGGCAAAAATCCAGCCAACGGTATTGAACAAAAGGTTGTTATTACCGGCTTTGACCATGTGCTGATTCCGCCTTGGTTGGCCGGAACAGCTCCGAGTGTAACCATTAGCACAACAGCCACTCAAGTGATGATAGGTGCTTCAGTCACTTTGACTGCATCAGTCACCGGTAGCGAACCTATCAGCTACCGTTGGAAAAAAGACGGTATAGAAATAGAAGGCTTAAACGAACCATCCATGATTATCAGTCCAGCTACTCTTGGCGATACTGGCAATTACACCTGCCAAGTAACTAATGAATGGGGACAAGATGAGTCAGATCCGATTTATCTGGAAGTTTTCCCGCCGGATCCAATCGTCACATTAAACCCAACAAGCCAAACCGTTAATCCCGGCGCCACCGTAACATTTCAAGTGATAGCTACCGGCGGACTTGAACCGCTTGGATATCAGTGGTTTAAAATCATCGGCGATACAGCACAAGAAATTACCGGCGCCACCGAACAGGCTTTAACTCTAATTGATGTCTGTAAATCTGATGAGGCCGGATATTGGTGTCGAGTTACCAATGCAACCGGGCCAATCAAAATAACTAGACAATAAATACAAAATTGTCTGGCAGTGAAGATAACACCTTCACTGCTTTTTTATAAAAATAATCAACCAAGAAACAGTCAAATATATTAAAACTTTAACTAGATACTTTAAATATCAACCAATTTTTATTTTCCGTCCTCAATTTAACTAAAATATAAATTCCTGTTAATCTTTTTCCTTTCAGTTCAATTTTTAAAAAATTTTTTGAAAAATCAATTAATTTAAATTTTCCTTTGTCCCAAATTTCAACCATGCCCGCGCCATAGTTGCCGGCAGGAATCACACCTTTGAAATTAATATAATCAACCGGATGATCTTCAACGGCAACCGCTAAATGCTTAATGCCCGCGATTTCAGGAATGCCTTTGGGTACAGCCCACGACTTCAAAACAACCGGACCGCTATTAATCTTGTCGGGCAATTCCAGCCGGAAATCATAATGAAAATGCGAAGCGCTATGTTTTTGAACAACAAAACGATTTTGGCTCTTAGTTTTATTTGCGCCTTTTGGTTCAGAAGTTTTTTTAAATTCTCTTTTACGTTGGTATTTTATTAAAGACATAATAAATAAAAAAGATAAATGACAAAAACTTTTTTTATTAAAATAATTTTTTTCTTACATTGAAAGCGTAGCGCCAACGTCAAGGATTGTCAACAAATTAACTTCTGTCTACAAATCTAAAAACTCTGTAAATAATTATCCGGATAAAGGGTATTGACCGCAAAGTCGCTCAACTTAATTAAAATATACAAGACAAGATCCTTGATTTTCCACTCCGGCAAAAGCGGAGAAAAATTGGTATAAACTTTGCCCACTTCCTTCGCAACAAGCTGCGGGGCATTCTTCTTATCTCACCCGCTCGCCAATAAAAAAGAGGCCAACCAAACTTTCGTTCAACTGGCCGTTGATAGATATTTATTTCCTCTCAAAGTCAGCCATTAACTGAATTGTTCCAGAGAAAACAGTACATTAAGCTCGGCTGGCTTAGGCACATTCTTTTTCGGCAAAAATTCACCTAAAACTGCCTGGATCAACGCCGCTTTAAACCCCTCTTTTCCAAAATAGGCTTTGCCTTCACCATTAAGTTCAACAGGCTGACCCGGAAGCTGTTCAATGGAAAGACAAGCTGCCGTATTTGCTTCCTCATTTGGACCGGGAAATCCAACACCAATAACCGGAACTGACTTACCATAATGGTCCAGCCACGCTTTTAACACACCGGGAAGTTGGGCTGCCAATCCCGCACCGGCCACAATCACATCAACATCACTAAGACTTTCAGCATACTGCCTTAATTCGTCCGGATTGCGATGGCAGCTTATAATATGGATGCGATGACTTTTTACATTCTTAAAAAATGCCGCAAAAGGATGCCAACTTGCTATATGGTCTCCATAATTAAACAAATCAACCAATTTTGTAAAATCTGATTGACTGCCAAGCACGATGTCAACGTTGACTTTTGGCATCTCTCTATCAATTCCCATTACGTCCTTTTGAAAATGTTCCAGCTTTTGACCAACCAGTCTCCAAAAAATGTAGCGATAAATTTTCGTTGTCATATCCAGCACATCCTGAGGTACTGTCAAACCATGAACAGTGGCAATTTGATTTGGATCATCAGGGTCAGTCAGCTTGTCAATGCCAACAGTTTTGCCCCATTCGCGGACATACTGTTTGTCAAACGATGGCGGTAATTCGCCATTTTTTTGTGCCTCAACCCATGCTTGGTGACCCCAATAACGGGAAGAATCAGGCGTCAGCAGTTCATCGGCCAGAATACTTTTAGCCATTTCAAACTTGGTATCAACCAAAATAATGCCTCGCCCTATGGCATACTGTCTGGCCATCATATAAGCCTGCAAAGCCAAGCGCTCCAGCCAAACGCCATATTCTTGGGCAACACTATCGGCGCTGATGTGCTCGTCGTGGCCGACCGAAGCCTTGGTTGTCGGTGTAAACAGCGGATAGGGCAACTCGTAGCCGTCATGTAAACCCGGCGGTAACCGATGGCCGCAAACAACACCATTACTAAGGTATGGCTTGACAGAGCTGCCGGTCAAATAACCGCGAACAATGGCTTCAACCGGAATCATTCCATACTTTTGAATTACTGTTGCAACTGCCTGTAATTCTCGATTTCTTCTTAACGCTTCTGGCAAAAACTCGTCAATGGCGGCACCATGCGCCACCAGATCATGGCGAAATTGATCACCATAAAATTGGCGCCAAAATACATTCATAGCAGTCAAAATCGCCCCTTTTTGCCCGACAAAAGCCGGCAAAACAAAATCATAAATGCTAATCCTGTCTGTTGCAACCATCAACAATTTGTCAGGATGATCGGGTAAAACAAAGGTATTTCTGACCTTTCCCATATTCAGCAATTCTAAACCTTTGGGCATTTGCCCTTCAAAACCATTTGGAATAACAGCCATGACTTATTCTCCTTTTTTGTTCCAACACTTTTTGTCTACAAGATATGACCTACCAAAAAATAAATTGTCAAATGAAAATTCTTTCCCTCCAAAAGAAAGACTTTTTATGCAATATTTCTAAATTAACAAAAAATTGAGGCCGTGTCAATTTTATTTTTTTCAATTTCCAATTCCAACGGATTTAAAAAAAGCCAGCTAAACTTATGTCCAGCTGACTGTTTTAATCCTTTATGATATAGAAGCTTTAATGGCCGAAAAACCCCCTGTGATTTGGCTCTAAAAAGGCAACCATAATATCTCTTTCAAAAAAGAACTTGCTAACTTCTTCAAACTTTTTCCCATCTGCGGGAACAACCACTGTAGTGCATCCGGCATTAGCCAAAAGTTCAGGCCCTTCAAGCGGATCATCCTGTTCTTTACGGCAGGCAAATGGAAAGAAACCATCTGATGCGGCAACCGATCCTTTGGCATTATGACCTGAACGCTTAGCTCTGTCCAAACACAGTTGGACACAGGCCATCCGATCCTGCTGGCCGCAACCCAAGCCAATCAGCATTTCATTTTTGGCCAATGCCACGGTATTACTTACTGAACGCCAGGCAACCGCCCAAGCAATAATCAAACTGGGCAAATCTATTTCTCTTTTTTCTTGGCTGCAAACCAAGCTTCTTATATTTTGAAGAGTTAAAACATAATTTTGCGCTTTCTGCACCAGCCAGCCGTTTTGTATCGACCGCCACACCCATTGATTCGGTGGCATACTCGGAGCAAGTAAAGCCGAATTATAAAGAAGCCGGCGCTTTTCCCTTTTCCCCAAAAGATCAAAAGAGTTAGGAGAAAATTCCGGAGCGTACACAACATCCAGCCCCCAGCGATTACGACCGACTCTTTCCTGTAAATCATCCGGTACGGCAAAAAGCAGCTGTCCCAATTCATCGGTAATCGGAAAATTGGTCATAACTTCACCGCCCATAACCGCTGCCGGATCACCAAGCAGTGTTTTTAGTAAAGCTTCGGCAGGATCGTTCCAATCAATTGCCGCACCGCACGGATTTCCATGCTTGCAAGCAACTGAAATAAAAGGCACTTTACCAAAATTTTGACGGAATGCTTCGGCCATTAATCTAACTATCTGCAGCACTCTGTCGCCGTCAGCCATACTGATATAGCTTGGCTGCCCGGAAATAACCTGAAAATGAGACCAATCAAGCAGATCATCAGGGACTCCTATTGACTGAAAGAAAAAAGCCGGTGACTGATCGCGATTCTCGCCATACGCCAATTTGGCAAATTTTATTCCCAAAATACCATCATAACCACCCTCGCTGTGAAAACGCGCTGAATCAAGGCAGTATTGAGCAACTATAAACTCGGCTTTGGCTCGCAGATATTGACTGGTTTCCGGCCTAATATCGCCGAGAATTTCCAACTGCTCAATGACGAGTTGACGATCATTCGGATCCGCCACGACAATTCGCCCGCCTTTAGCCGCAGACCTGACCATAGTCGGACCGCCAATATCGGTTTTTTCAATTACCGATTCAAGTGTGGCATCAGGCTTGGCAATTTCTTCGCTGAGGGGATAAAAATCACAGACAACCATATTAATAAAAGGAACGCCGAGTTTTTCCAACTCTGCCCTATCTTCTTCATTATCTCTGGCCAAAAGTCCGGCGTGAATTTCGCGCGAAAGCGTCACAACCCGATGGTCCAAAATAGCGCCGCCGCCGACCAATTCGGCAACATCTTTTACGTCTATTTTATTTTGCGTCAAAACTTTGGCCGTGCCGCCGGAAGCTAAAATCTTCCAGCCCAATTTAACTAAGCTCTGAACAAATTCCACAATTGCAGCTTTGTTGTAGACGCTGATTAACACCCATTTTTCTGTTGACATATTCACTACTCCTTTTTTCCTGTTTTATCTTGATAATCAGAAATGAAATTTTCCGCCGTTTTAGCAACAGCCAAAGCTCTTTTTTGAGCCAGACCGGTATATGTTTTTGGCTGCATCATAGCTGAAAGCAAACTCTCAGGGATTCTGGCAACCGCTTCTTCTAAGGCACTTGAATCATGGCGCTCAAGCAATAAGATAACCAGCGGCTTGCCGGTTTTTTGGGCCTCAGGCACCAACTGGCGATTAATCAATTCGTGGGCATCACCGGTAAAACCGGCCATCTGCAAAGCAATATAAAGCGGTTCAGCCATTATTAAATGGCCGTTGAGTTCAAGGTTTCTTTCAAGCGCTTGATTATTGACAGT
Source organism: uncultured Gammaproteobacteria bacterium (assembly GCA_964497245.1). Lineage (GTDB taxonomy): Bacteria > Patescibacteriota > Patescibacteriia > Buchananbacterales > UBA6539 > CAZCCC01. The sequence continues at coordinate 13,933 of CAZCCC010000014.1, forward strand.
CAGACGCTCCAAGAATCGCTTGCCCAGTTCTCCGCGACGCAAAGTATCTAACTGTTGAACCAGATTCACCAAAATAATGGGAAAATCACGCGCCACACTGCTGCCAACCAAATCGCGCTGATGTTCGGAAATTAAAGTATCAAGCACTTTGCCTAACTCATTTTTAGTTCTCAACCACATCCCTTCAAGATTTTCAAAGTTAATGGGATTTCTTTTGTGAGCCATTGTTGAAGAACCGACTTGATGCTGCTCAAAGGTTTCCTGTATTTCGCCAATTTCCGTGCGCATCAAATGGCGGCAATCACGGCCGAACTGAGCCAGCGCAGCCGAAAACATGGCCGCTGAAAAAAGAAAATAAGCCAATGGCTCTGGCGGCAAAATCTGGGTACTAATGCGGCCTGGCATTAATCCAAGCTCGTGCAATAATCGGGTTTCGTAAGAATGTTCCTTGCAATTAAAAGAATCTGAGTAATCATCTACAAATAAACCACTTTGCTGAAAACTTCTTTGATTAAAGCCCAATTTGACCTGGGCATTGTAGGCACCGACAGCACCGGAAATTTTTCCCTTTAGATAAGATATATTTTTTTTCATCTGATCAGCATTATAAATTATCCGATCAAGAATTGTGGCCAGCCAAAAGCCGACCGTAATCGGCAAGGCATGCTGACCGTGCGTACGTCCAATCATGGGCTCATCAGCAAATCGCCGAACCATTTTTGAAAACATTTCAATCACTTCAACTATGGCCGGCGCCAAAACCAATTCATAGGCACGTTTATATTGAAGTATTCTGGCCGTATCCAAAGCATCATAACTAGTCAGCGGAACATGAACCCAACGATTCAATTCTTCGGCATATTGGCCGCAATTTTGAGAAATAATTTCCTGGACACAGCGAACCCAAGCCCGAATATCGTGCTTGGTAATTTCACGTTCAACTCGGTCAATTTGACTGGTCGGCAAATCAAAAATGATCTGCCTGATTTCCGGCGTAAGTGCATTAATAGCCTCTTGAGAAATCATTCCAATTTCGGCCAAAACATTAAGATTAGCCAGCTCAACCTCGGCCACGCACCTATAAAGGTTGTCGTAACCAAAAATTTCTCTCAGCTTTTTGGGCTGATACCGGGGATTGCCCGGCAAAATCAAATTCCTCTCGGTCATAATCTGATTCCTTCTTTTTTTAATGCTCACTTTGAAAGCGAGGGTTTGTCTATTGTCAAAAAACAATGCCTTTATTCAAATTGTTAAAGGCTCCTTTTTGTCCCAAACTTTATCAAAAATCAAAACCGATGTCAACTAAAATATTTAACATCACTGCATTAAAAAACCAACCAAAACTGGCTGGCAAAAACTATTTAATGGCGCCTAAAATTCCATAAACTTTAGTCGGGGTCAAATTACCGTGGGGTTTATCATCTAGCATTAATGCCGGCGACTTGGCGCAAGCTCCAATGCAACTGACTGTTTCCAAAGTAATTTCTCCGTCCGGAGTTGTCTCTCCTTTTTTTATTCCTAAGACCCTGGTCAGATGATCCATTAATGATTCAGACCCTCTCACATGGCAAGCGGTTCCATTACACACTTTAATAGTATGGCGACCTGACGGTGTCAGCCTGAATGCCGAATAAAATGTAACTACGCCATAAACATCGACAAGTGAAATATTCAAAGCCTTTGCAATGATACAAATGTTTTCTTCGGAAATATAACCGAATCTTAATTGAACTTCCTGCAAAATTGCCATTAATCCATTTTGTGAATCATGTCTTTCAAGTATTTGCCTGATTTCAGACGGTATTAAACATTCGGCGCCACTTGAACTCTTAGTTTGACATTTAGAACAACAATTTGTCATTTTATATCCCTTTCAATTAAATTTATTTTAGGCTGATGACTACTATTGAAAAGAACCAAATTAAAATTAACATATCAATCATTTTTTGGCAAATGATCAAGCTGACAAATTGACCGCTGAATTCTCTTTAACTAAATTAAGTAATAAAAAAACCGCACAACTATATTCAAGTTTAGTGCGGCAACTCAATCGCAAACACACGGAACACTTGCACTCTCCGGCAAACTGTTATCATCTTGTGTGGCCTCATAAATCTTCCCAAGGGCTTCTTTAATAGCTCTCTCATCCTTTGGGTCTATTTTAAAAAACACTTCAACCGTCATCTCCAAGTTGGGCATGGCGGAAGAAAAATAAGAATGACTACAGGGAACATCCAACAATTCTTGGATAGCAGCTCGAACTATATCTGATAAATCAGAAATATTATCTCCGGCTTGATCAAGAAAATCTTGAAAACTTCTCTTCTTCTCTTTTCTCTTATTCTTCATTACTTTTCTCCTCTTTCTTTCGCCAAATAGCTTGGCTGTTGCTAAATAAAAGTTTCAATGGAGCTTGAAATTAGTCGGTCACACAGGGGACAGAGGCACTATCTGGCAAACTATCATCATGTATAGCCCTATGAACTTCTTTAAGCAGTTCAAGAGTGCTGGGATGTCCCGGAGAAATTTTTAGGACTGCTCCTATTGCCTTGTCTAGATCCGGCATAGTGGATAAAAAATATGGCCGCCCATGACTGGTACAAAAAAAAGTTTCAACAATAGCTAAATCCACTTCAGATAACCCATTTGGAACATACATTAACCGATCTTTAAAAACAACAAAAGATCATCATTTGGAGTAAGTTCTCCCTCTTCTTGTTTTAACCAAACCTCATAAAAAGCATGAGGATTTTTATTCATATCTTTACTCCTTTTTTTATTACCAATAACGAAAAAAAGAACCAAATTAAAATTAACATATCAATCATTTTTTGACAAACGATTTATTTTCACCAAAAAACGAATGCTATATAAAAAAATTGGGAGGAATCTTGCCTGTCTTTTATTTTATCAACAAATTAGGATAAGTCAATAATTTTTATTTTGTTTTTTGATTTTTTTACCAGCCGTTTTTTTAGATATTCCCGAATCGGAAACCGGGTAAAAGGGATAATTAAAATAAATCCAATTAAATCGGTAACCAGGCCGGGGGTTAAAAGAAGAACTCCGCCGATTAAAATAAAAACCCCGTCAATTATCCGATTTGTCGGCATTTTAAATTGCTTCATATCATTCTGAAGATTATGCCAAACACGCAAACCTTCCAGTTTTGCCAAAAACGCTCCGACTACTCCGGTAGCAATGATTAAAAAAATCGTATAGAATGTTCCAACGTAACGCCCGACTTCAATAAGCAAAGCTATTTCAATAATAGGTACAACAATAAATAAAATGATTAAGAAATAAAGCATAAAGAAATTATTAATGAATTGCTACTTAGTTTTTAGTATCTTTATAATAACATTTTTTTAAATCAATTAATAGCTAAAATTCTAACTTTCAATTTCCACTGAATTTTATAATTTTCAAACAAGCATAGTTAATTAAAAATTGAATTATTGAAAATTGACTAAAAATTGATAAATGATAATTAAAAATTATAATAAAAGCAGGTTGAAAATTTATAACTCTTCTGCTAAACTTTATTTACTAACAACTATCAACTAAAATCATGTCTTTTTCTATCGGAATTGTGGGGTTACCTAACGTCGGAAAATCCACACTTTTTAAAGCCCTGACTAAAAAACAGGTTGATTCGGCTAATTATCCTTTCTGCACCATTGATCCGAATGTCGGAGTAGTTGCCGTGCCCGATGAACGAATTGATAAACTTTCTGAAATGTCCAAATCAGCCAAAACGATTTATACCACAATTGAATTTGTTGACATCGCCGGACTGGTCAAAGATGCTCATAAAGGCGAAGGGCTTGGCAACCAATTTTTGGCAAACATCCGCGAAGTTGATGCCATTGTTCAAGTTGTTCGCCAATTCTCAGATAAAAATGTCATTCATGTTGACGGAAAAATTGATCCGGAATCAGACAAAGAAACGATAAATTTAGAACTGATTTTTGCTGATTTGCAAACTGTTGAAAAACGGATTCAAAAAAACCATCGGGATCTTCATGCCAATCTTAAAGAAGCTAAAGAACTTCAGCCGATTTTGGAAAAAATAAAGTCGGGACTGGAAGCCGGAAAAATGGCTTCGGAAATAATTGCTGATGAAAAAGAAAAATTATTAATCCGTGATTTAAATCTTTTGACAATCAAGCCGATGATTTATGTTTTGAATGTTGACGAAGATAAAATTTATCAAGAAACTGACTATATTACCATATCGGCAAAAATTGAATCCGAACTGGCGGAGCTACCCGATGAAGAAGTAAAGGAAATGCTCAAAGAGTTGCAGCTAACTTTGTCTGGCTTAGATAAGCTGATTAAAAAATCTTATGAGACTTTAGGCTTAATTACATTTTTGACCACCGGGCCGAAAGAATCGCGTTGCTGGACAATAAAAAAAGGCGCCAAAGCACCGCAGGCAGCCGGAGTAATTCACACTGACTTTGAAAAACAGTTTATCAGAGTTGACATTATAAACTGGCAGAAGTTGCTTGAAGCCGGAAGTGAACAAAAAGCCCATGAGCTGGGCTTAATTCGGACCGAAGGCAAAGAATATGCAATGCAGGACGGTGATGTCTGCCATTTTAAGACCGGAGCATAAAAATCTAAAATCTTAAAATTAAATCTCAAAACTTTTTCGCCTATGGCGGATCTTTTTTTAACTTTAAGATATTAAATTTTGAACACAAAAATCTGACGCCAGACTTTCTGGCCAATAATAACAAGATATGATAAAACCCGCCAAAAGCGGGCTCTAATCTTACTAAATATCAAAAAAATCAAACAATCTTAAGCTGCTGTTTTATTTTAATAATTTCCTGTTCTTGTCTTTCCACCTGATTCTGCAGACGCTTCAGCCATTCCAAAGCAAAAGTATGGTATTCCTGAATTTTTTTCATGATTGTTGCTATCTGTTCCAAAGTTTCATTTACTTTATTAAAACCCTCATCCATTTTCATTTCAAGAGTTTCAAAATTCTGGTCATGCTCTAACAATTTTTTAATTATTTTATCTTCGCTCATAGTGTTTATAGCATAATCCAAGGCAATTCATATGTCAAGCATAAATTATTATTTTCTCTTCCCTCTTTCCTATTGAAAAGAGGGATCAGGGTTGAAAAGTGAACACAAAAATCTGCCGCCAGACTTTCTGGCCCGGCCGGCTGTATACTAATTTATCTTTGTTAACTTGACTAAAACCAATTTTCATAATTCTTGACAAAATCGGCAATTCCAAAATATTTTTGCCAACTCTGAATGCCGGTAAAACAATTACTATTTTGCCTGCGGGGCTTAAAATTTTTCTGAATTCGCAAAATGCCGCATCATAAAGTTCGGAAAGCTGACCAATAATTTTTTCAACTTCTTTAAGTTTTTCATTTCCTTTTAAAGGCGGACCAAGATAAGGTTCAGTTACAATAGCATCAACTCCGCTGATTTTTTTGGATATTTCTTTGACATCTGACTTTATCAGCTTATAGCTATGAGCCCTGCCTACCGGCAGACAGGCTTTTAGCTTATAGCTGTTTATAAACCATTCCAGATTTTTTTCACTGTCTCTGATTGCTTTATCTGAAACATCACTTCCAATCATTTTATAGCCAAGTAAAATACCTTCCTGTAAAACTGTACCGGAACCGCAGAACGGATCCAAAATTGTCGCTCCGCTTGGCAACTCAGCCAAGTTAATCATAATTTTGGCAAGCTTTGGCGGCATGGAACCGGAAAGCATATCACGAACGGGTCGGCCATAATCGCGATGACTGTATTCCTCAAATTCTTGAACACAACACGTCTCAGCCAGCCATCTATTTCCTAAAACTAAAAATTCAAAACATTTATTTTTAGAGACGATAACTGAAGAAAGAGCTTTGTTTTTTCCAGTAATCAGGCGGCAACTGATTCCGAATTCTTTCAATTCTTTTTTAGTTTCCATACCTAAATTGTCCGGCATGCAATCATAGTAGCTGATTCCAAACTTAAGTTTATTTTCTTTTTTTAATTCTTTAAGTTTTTCAACTGTTATTTTTCGGCTTATCTGCTTGTCTACAACTTTACCTATCTTTATTGTGCCGCCAAGTCTTCCCAGAATTTCTGAACAACTAATTTCATCATTCTCTATAATTAAAAATGAACCGGTTTCTTCAATTTTTTTTGCTCTTGGTAAAACCGCAAAAATCTCCGCAACGGAAAGCCTTGGATTATGTCCTAGAATAAAAATGTATTGCATATGTTAAAAATAAAATTTTAAATCTTAAATCTATAAGCCAAAATAATTATAGCACAAATTATAACTTATGTACCTTCACTAAGATTGACTGCCAAAAAAATTTATGATAAGGTAGCCACTATTGACTAGTAATACAATTAACCATTACTTAAAAAGGAGGATTACAATGGGAAAAGTATTATTTGTTAGCAGCGACGAATACGCAGCTAGATTTGTAAAATTACTTATAAGAAAACTAAACGACTGGGAAGTAGCCCTTTCTAATTGCGCTATTGGAGCAATTTCTGCCGCTAAAAAAGGTGATACTGATGTTATTGTGATTAATTCCTTGGAATTAATCAAAGGAGAAATGCAAAAGATAGAGCTTGAACTGAAAAGAATTACAGAATTTCATCATAATGCCTTAATGGCATTGGCTCACATTAAAAAAATAAACCCTGATCAACGAGTAATTTTTATGTCGGACGAGCCAGAAATGATTAGGAATTTCTGTAAAACATTTGGCGTTGAAGCTATTTTAGAAATACCTTCAATGAACCTTGTAAAAAAATTAGCGGAATTGATTTTTAATCCACAAATTAACTAGTATATACCATTTCAAAATTTATTTGCTGAGATGGTTTTTTTAAATAAAATATATTCATTATTAAAAACCCCCTTAAACAAGGGGTAAATCATAAATAAATTGTGATTTTATTTTTAAGTAAACTTCCACGGGCTTACACCCGTAGAATTTCGAAAGATATTAAAAAAATTTTAAATTTTCATAACGCCTAAATAACTCCGTTGAAAAAAATAAAATTTTCTTTTAATAAGGAAATTCAAATTTTGAAAAAGAAATATTTTTTCCAGACTTGGTTTTAACAACTATTTTATTATCACTAATCTCAATTATACCCATAACTTCATCATCTATTTCCCAAGGTCCCGGTGATGTTTCCATTATATTTTTAATTCTTTTTTTTCCTTCATCGGTTAAACTGTCATCTGCTTGCGGACTATCTACAAATCTGGCAATAACATTTTTGACACTTTCTGATCTATCTTCAATTTTTACGCCATCATCTTCCATTTCAAAAAAAATTCCACCATCCCTTTTATTAATAACTATTTTATTATCATGCTTGACTATGCTTCCAATATTGTTAATATCTCTAAATCCCCATGCTCCATTCATTACTAAATGACGAAGTAAAAATTTATCCCTTTCTGTTAAATTTTTATCTGCATCTGGACCATCTACAAATTTACCAATAACTTTTTCAGCATTTTCTTGATTAATTTCTCGACCTGTTTTTTCTTTAGTTGCAGGGCTAGGAGACTCTCCTGTCAAAACAACTTCATCTTGTTGACTACCTTCTTTAATAATGTCAGTAGCTTCATCCTCCTGTTGTTCTTGTGGATTGAAACTTACTTCATTATCTATCATAAATTTAATTGATTATAATTAATATTTTTATATTATCATAGCTTATCCTTTTTGTCAAAATTAAATTTAAAAATTAAACTACCAAATAAACTAAACACTCTTGGTAATTGGTAAAATAAAAAGTATTGACTTATTTGAAAACACATGTTAAGCTACTTTTACATTAAATAATTAAGCCTTTTCCATAGTCGCTTTAGCGACTGAAAACCTTGCCTCAAATATTGAGTTAAGGAAAGGTGCAAGCGTAAAACGTTAACTGTTAATTATCAATTGTTAATATAACATAGCGCAAAGGCACCTTTGGGCATTTTTTTTAAAAAAATATGATCAATCACTATGAACTTCTTTATCTTGTACCGGCAACTTATACTGAAGACGAATTAGCACCGGTAAAAGAAAAAATTAAAAAAATCATTGAAAAATTTAAAGGAGAAATAACTTTAGAAGATAGTCTGGGCAAAAAAAAGCTGTCATATCCCATCAAAAAAAATCATCAGGGTTATTATTTACTTTATGAATTTGATTTGCCGGGAGAGGAACTAAAAGGACTTAATCAAAATTTAAAACTAACCAATGAGATTCTCCGCCATATAATTGTTAAGAAAAAACTAAAAACACCAAGTCTATTGAAAGCGACTAAAGACAAGCTGGAAGCAGAAGAAAAAGTTAGTGAAGAAAAAAAAGAAACAGCAAGAGAGAAAAAAATTCAGAATGACAAAGAAAAAGTAAAACTGGAAGATCTTGATAAAAAACTTGACCAAATATTAGATGGGGATATAATTTAATTGTCTGCTTATTAATGCCAATTTGGCATATTTTATATAAATCAACATAGCGAATTAAATATTAACTTGGGAAAAATATGAATTTAAACAAAGCCATGATTATCGGCAACTTAACCAGAGATCCGGAAACAAGGACTACTCCGTCAGGTCAGACTGTCACTTCATTTGGTGTTGCCACTAATTTAGTTTGGACAGATGCCAGCGGAGAAAAGCAAAAAAAAGTAGAATTTCACAATATAGTTGCTTGGAGAAAATTAGCCGACATTTGTTCCCAATACCTTAAAAAAGGAAGCAAAGTATATATTGAGGGCAGACTACAAACCCGCGATTGGGAAGATCAAAGCGGAACAAAACATTATCGAACTGAAATCATAGCCGAAAATATGATAATGCTTGATTCTAAAGGCACAAGTCAAACAGGGCCATATTCCCAGCCTTCAGCTGGCCAAGACTACAGTCAACCAGAACCAACCAATAAAGACGATGAGATCCAAGTGGAAAACATACCTTTCTAAATAAATTACAAAACGAATTAAATTTAAAAAATATGCAAAAAAAAAATGATCTTCTAGCCAAACCCAGGGAGTGCTATTTCTGCAAAAGCAATAAAAAAGAAATTGATTATAAAGATATACAGACTCTAAGAAGATTTATATCTTCATACGCAAAAATAGTGCCAAGAAAGAGAAACGGAGTTTGCTCAAAGCACCAAAGAAAACTCGCTACTGCAATTAAAAGGGCAAGAGTAATGTCTTTATTGCCAATAACCAATAAATAATATGCCGGTATTGGGATCATTAAACGACATTAAACAGGGTTTAACAATTATTTATGACAGCCAGCCTTGCAAGGTTGTTGAAGCCAGGTTTGTAAGAATGCAGCAAAGGAAACCGGTAATGCAAACTAAACTTAAAAATCTAATCAGTGGAAAAGTCATTGAATATAATTTCAAACCGGGCGAAAAAGTTGAAACCGGAAATTTAGCCCACAAAAAAATAAACTTTCTTTACGCCGGAGGAAAAGAATACTTTTTTATGGACAATGATACTTATGAACAAATATCATTTTCAGAAGAACAGCTTGCCACCCAAAAAAAATTTTTAAAAGAAGGCTGCGAAGTTAATCTGATTTCATTTAACAATGAACCGATAGGAATTGAGCTTTCTGCCAAAATGGATTTCAAAATAACTTCTGCGGCTCAAGGGGTTCGCGGAGATTCCGCCCAAGGACGAGTAACAAAAACCGCTGAAATTGAAACCGGGTATGAAATTAATGTTCCACTTTTCATCAAAGAGGGCGACACTATCAGAATCAATACCGAAACCGGAGAATATGTTGAAAGGGTAAGTTGATAATTAAAAAAATAAAAAAATAAGAAATTAAGAAATTAAGAAAATAAGAAATTATTTTTTAATTTTTTAATTTCTTAAACTAAACATATGGGACAAAATAGCGCACTAAAAGCAAGAATTAAACACGCAAAAAAAAATACTAAAAAAGGCAAAGAATTAAGAAATAAAACTAAAGATCTAAGGAAGAAAAGATAGAAATAAAAACTCTCAAGACATTTCTGTATAGAGGTAATTCATATTAACTTGTAATCTAAAAGCGCGATCCAGAATCGCGCTTTTTTAAGATTGCAATTAAATTTTTTTATGCTCCAACGAAATTCTAGTTTTTTTTCTCAGCATTTTCTAAATTTCTAATGCTCTGCCAAACTTGTTTTTTAATTTCAACTGTTAATTTGGGGTTCTGTTTTAAATAGGCTTTGGCATTTTCTCTTCCAACGCCCAATTTTTCATCACCGAAAGTGTAACTATTGCCGGATTTATTTATCACTTTATATTCAACTCCCATATCAAGACAATCACCGGCTACCGAAATTCCTTCATTGTACATGATATCAAATTCACAAATCTGAAAAGGTGGAGCAACTTTATTTTTAACCACTTTAGCCTTGACCCTATTACCAATTATTTTTTCACCCAATTTAATCTGGGCTGCCCGTCTAACTTCTATTCTTACTGAAGAATAGAATTTTAAGGCTGTTCCTCCGGTAGTGGTCTCGGGATTGCCAAAAATTATACCAATTTTCATCCGAAGTTGATTAATAAAAATTACAATTGTATTACTTTTGGAAACAATTCCGGCAAGTTTTCTCAAAGCTTGGCTCATCAATCTGGCCTGAAGTCCGATTTGAGTATCACCCATATCTCCTTCTATTTCTTTCCTTGGGGTCAGAGCAGCAACTGAATCAACAATAACAACGTCAATGCCGTTTGATCTTACTAAAGTTTCAACAATATCAAGCGCCTGCTCGCCGGTATCCGGCTGGGAAATTAACAAATCTTTCACATTCACTCCTATTCTTTTTGCGTATTCCGGATCCAAGGCATGCTCAGCATCAACAAATGCGGCAATTCCTCCCATTTTTTGAACCTCGGACACTATATGTTGCGCCAAGGTTGTTTTGCCTGAAGCTTCCGGACCAAAAATCTCAATAATCCTTCCCCGCGGCACTCCGCCAACCCCTAAAGCAATATCTAAAGACAGGCAGCCAGTTGGAACTGCTGCCACTTCCATTCTTTTTGCCTCGCCCAACCTCATAATTGACCCATCACCAAAACGCTGTTTGATTTGATCAATTGCCTGTTGAGCTGCTTTGAGGCGATCGGAAATATTTGATGCGCTAGTTGATTTCTCCTCTTTTTTTGCCATAGTTTGCTCAAAATTAATAATAAAATATTTTAATCATCTGTGTTATTTAAAACTATTTGCCGATAAACCTTATTTTCCCTGCCATGCCTCTTAACAGCCTTCACCTCAATTATATTTATGCCTTTCTGTAAATTAATTGTCTCTAAAAAACCTCCATCCTGATCAACTAATATTTTTTGACCATTTATTTCTAAGACTGCTTCCTTTTCAACCCTGCCTTTTATTTCAATTAATTCTTCATTAACCACTAAATCACTAGCCGGAAAATCAACCACTAATTCAGGAGGATCGGTAATTGCTTTAACCCTTGTTACAAGATAGGCAATACAGATGAATGCCAATAAGGCAACTAATAAACTTCTAAATATCTTGGGAGTTATTATAAAATGAGTAGAAGAAACTTTTTCAATCGGTTTTTTAAATTCCTGATTTTTTATTTTACTGGTTTTACCATAAATTTTTTTTTCACTCTGATAAGCAGATATTAATTCGGCTGAGTTAAATCCTAGAAATTCCGCATAAACCTTTATAAAATTCTTTGCATAAACTTCACCTGGTAAAAAATCAAGTCTCCCTGACTCTAAGGCCTGAAGATACTTTGCTGAAACATTTATTTTCTTTGCTGCATCAAATAAATCAATCCCCTGTTCTTCCCTTTTTGATTTCAAACTTTCACTTAAACTTAAAGGATTAGAAATTTTTTTTATGCTGAAACCAACCATGGCTATTTTTAATATTATTCCTATTTACCAGTAAATGAATAGTCATTTTGATGATCCTTTTCATCTTCAAAATCATCTTCTTCTGAGTCTTCTATTATATCATCACTTAATCCATTAATCAATATCTCTCTCGGCTTAGCGCCATCTCCCGGACCAATAATACCCTGTTCTTCCAATAAATCCAAAATTCTAGCTGCCCTGGCATAACCGATGCGTAGACGCCGCTGAAGTAAAGAGGCCGAGGCTTTCTTTGCCCTTAATATAACTTCTTTTGCTTCTCCTAAAAGAGGATCGCTGTCTTCTGAATCTTGAGGCGTACTAAAGTCACCAAAAGCTGTTTGCTGTTTTTCAACAACTTCTTCAATATACTCCGGCTCCGACTGATTTTTCAGATATTCTATTACCCTTTTTATTTCAGGATCAGAAGCATAGGCTCCTTGCAACCTTTTCGGCTTTGATATATCAGCTGATATATAAAGCATGTCTCCCCGACCCAAAAGCTTTTCAGCTCCAGACATATCTAAAATAGTCCGTGAGTCAACAAGTGAAGCTACCGAAAAAGCGACCCGAGAAGTAATATTGGCCTTGATCAGCCCAGTTAATACATCAACCGAAGGACGCTGAGTCGCCAAAACCAAATGAATCCCGACTGCCCTGGACATCTGAGCAAGTCTTACAATTGCTGCTTCAACCTCAGCTCCTGCCGCAGCCATTAAATCAGCCAATTCATCAATTATAAAAATTATGTAAGACATTTCACCGCCTTCGGCATTATAGCTTTGTATGTTCCGATGATGGGCGGCAGACAATATATCAAATCTTTTTTCCATCTCTTTTATCGTCCAGCGCAAAGCATTAATTGTTTTTTTAGTGTCGGTAATAACCGGAGTCAATAGATGAGGAATTCCATTATAAACCGGCAGTTCAACGCGCTTGGGATCAACCATAATAAATTTTAAATCATCAGGACCATTTTGGAAAAGCAAGGCAATAATGACTGAATTAATACAAACACTTTTTCCCGAATTGGTTGCACCAGCTATTAATAAATGTGGCATTTTCGTCAAATCAGCAAGCCATGGATATCCCATGACATCTTTTCCCAGGGCGACTGATAAATTAGTTTTTCGATTGGCAAATTCCTGACTTTTCAAAATTCCACTTAAAGAGACTATTGCTGTAGACTCATTTGGAACCTCTATACCAACTAACGATTTTCCCGGCACGGGGGCTTCAATTCTTATTGAATGAGCAGCTAAGGCCAAAGCTAAATTATCGGCCAAAGCGGTAATTCTGGAAAGTTTTATTCCTTCAGCCGGCTTTAAAGTATATTGAGTTACTGTCGGTCCAACCTGAACATCCCCCATTTCAACTTTAATTCCAAAATTATCTAGGGTTTTTTGAATTACCATTTTGTTGGCTTTTATATCCCCGCCGTTAGGAGTGGTGTTTTTACTGTCCAGAAGATCAAACGGGATATCAATTTTTTTCCTTTTGGATTTACCAATTATTAAATTCATATCACCATTTTCCAATTCGCCCTCATCAGCCTCGTTAGATTTTTCTACTGTTGATTTAATCTTTTCCCCACCGTGTTTTTCAACCTCCACTTCTCTTTGAAAAAAAACCGGCTCCTCTTCCCGTTCATAATCATGCTCATCTTCATGTTTTTCAATTTTTTCCCGCTGGAGCTTGAGCTTTTTAACTCTTCTTTCAATAAAATAATTTTTTAGCCTTAAGAGAATTGATTCTTTTTCATTATTTTCTTCATCTTCTAAGCCCTGATCCTTTTCTTTAATTGCCTGAAATGCTTTTACCAAAACTGATTCAAAAAGCAATATTAAACCAATTACCGTAAGAGCCAAAAGTACCGTAGTGCTTGCCCAAAACCCCATAAATTTAAAAAAAGGTCCGGCTAAAATTAAACCGGCATAACCACCCCCTAATCCAGCTGCAGCAGCCGGAAACAAATCTTCGTTATGAAAAATTACATGGACCAAACCATTAAAGCCACTGATAAAAATCAACAGTCCAAAAAAATTAATCCAGCCAAAACCGTATTTTACAGGCCTAATCAAAAAATAACTTATTATTAAAAGTAAAAAAGGAAAATACCAACGATTAAAACCCAAAATCAACTTCAAAATATTATTAATGAAAGATCCTAATGCTCCGGCGGTGTTAAACAGACTTAAAAGAGTCAAGATACCAAAAGTAAGCAAAATTATAATAAAAATTATCCGCCTGGTTTCTTTTGAAATTTCAATTTCCGGCGGAGAAAAATCAAAATCCCTAATTCCTTTTATTCTTTTTATTTTGCGTTTTCTTTTTGACATATTTTGCCTGACTACTTATATATTTAAAGGCGGAAATGATTGATTAACAAAATATATTTTACCATAAAATTTAAGATAAAAAAAGACGGCTTAATCAATAATTAAATCGCTGATAGACATTAGCAGGTAAAGAACAATCTTTCACTTCTTGTCCGCAATAGAAGAATTTGATGGTTTATTGTCCTTTGGCTTACGTTTCAAATGCAAGATAAATAGCCTGGCTGAAGTTCTTATCTGTTCCATTTTTCTCGCCTCTTTTTTTGTTGAATATTCACAAACAAAAAGCAAATTTAATTAGAATATAGCTCAGCTAGTAACCCTTGTAATATTTTTGTCTATAAATCTTGACAATATTATAAATAAGTAATAATATATAAAACTAGACTAGATATTATTTCAATTTAGCAAAAAATAGTCCATTGACAACTTATAAAATTTGGCTTAAAATAAAGTTATAGTTAGTGTTGTCTAAAAAATAAACAAAATAAAAAAATGTATGACTAATTTGGGCCAAATTATCCAAAATTTTGGTTTTAGTGAAAATGAATCAAAAGCCTATCTTGCCCTATTAGAGCTGGGTAATGCTAATGTTGCCGATATTGCCAATAAATCAGGAATAAAAAGAACTTCTTGCTATGTTATTTTAGAAAATCTCATTCGAAAAGGCCTGGTTAGCAAAACTGCGTTAAAAAATAAAACTCAGTACCTCGCCGAATCACCCGACCAATTATTAAAACTGGCTCAAGAACAAGAAGGAATTTTAAGACAAACTTTACCGGAATTCAGGTCGCTATACAACCTTTCTGAAACAAAACCTAAAATCAAATTTTATGAAGGAAAAGCCGGCTATATGTCAATTTGTTCTGATTCCCTTGAAAAGTCAGGTAACGAAATTCTATTTATTGGCAATCTTGATAATTTGCATGAAGTAGTAACGACTGAATGGGATAACCGAGTTTACATACCAACTCGCGTTAAAAATAACAAACATATCAGAATTGCCACTTTAAAAAGCGAATCAATGCAAAATCTTCAAAAAAAAGATGCTAAGCAGCTGCGAGAAATACGATTCTTACCCGAAGGAACTAAATTTGATGCTTCAATGTTTATATATGGAGATACAATAAGTATTATCAGTTCGGAAAAAGAATTAATGGGATTAATAATTGACAGTAAGCCAATTGCCCAAATGGCAAGATCAATGTTTGAATTTATCTGGCTGACGACAAAATAATTTAAATCTGAACAACTTATTTTCAACTTAAGCCGCTGCTCATGGTGAGAAGTGGCTTAACTTTGGAAAGGAGGATATTACAATGGAAGGATATTTTGTTGGCTTAGGATTTTTTCTGCTTTGCAGCTGCTTTTTAAGTCTTGTTTGGTCAATTGACCAAAAGCCGTGCAAAAACTGGCATAAATGGGTACCGCGATCATTCTTGATTATCTTCTGTATTCAATGTCTGTTCTTCTGGATATTTGACTTACAAATTAATTATAGAAATGATCTGCATTATTATATGCTGGTATACGATAGGCAAACAAAGGAAATAATCAAGCCGTGGATTGCCGGCTTTTGGCAAGAAAAGACTGATGGTCTACTTCGGGTTAAAGTGCAATCTCCAAAGATAACCATCAATAACGGATTAATTGTCAGAAACATTGATTACCTTCTCGAAGTTGAGGTTAATCCTGAATTTTACTTCAAAAACGGCCAAGCACGAGAATTTAATATCAGTTACTTAATACTTGTAGCTGAAATAACCTCGGCACTCTTGAACTGCAATGAAGAAAATGCCCCTAAACTTTCTGACTTTTATAATCCATTTGACACAGAACAGCTTTCCCGACTGTCAGATTTAATTATAGGATATTTTAACCAGCCAGGAGTAATTGACAAACGACTACGGCCGATAAAAGTACTATCCTTTAATGTCAGCTAACCTGTTGGGTTGCAGCTATGGGCGAACAAATAGCTTCGCCCTCTTTTCTTTGGTCTTCAGACTGTTTTTTTAAAATCAGAAAACAAAAATTTGCTTTTTGACTTTAAATCCAACACTAAACTTGGAAAGGAAGAAATTTATGTTTAAAGATCTTGTTGGTTTTGCTTTTTTATTAGCTGCGGCGATACCACTTTCCGCTTTCGGGGCAAATATAATAACGTTGATGTTTGCCGGTTTTGGCGGCGTTTACCCTGCAAAAAAAGGATCAACTGATGAAAAATATTTTAATCGGTCTTTCCGTCATAACAGCTACTATCTAATTCTGTCCAGTTCATTGGCTATAACAAGTGTTGTGTTTTTTGCCACCGGACAAAATAAACCTTACCATGAAGTGGCAAGGGAAAATAATGGTCACCTCATATTACAAGACCATAAAGGGAAAACTGTATTTTCCGGTCAAGCAAAAATTATTGAAAAGAAAAATCACAATTACCCTAGCGGCTACTGGAAAAGTTGGAGACAGAACCGATTTTGGTTTAACCAAGTTAATACACAATATCTTGTGTACGGATATTATTTTTCAAACCAAAACAAAAAAATAGTTGAAACCGATTTCACTGGTTTCAATTTTACCAACGGGTTCTATATCTGGGAGAGGGAAAAAACCCAATGGTTAGATCAGGGTCACCTGGTTTATTATCATCACTGACCAAAAACTGAATTTTTCTTTCCCCCGATTAAAATTGATCGGGGATTTTTTATTGGCGACGTAGAGCGAGTGCCTGCCGCCTGTGCTTGTCCGTCTATGGCGGGGACAAACTCCTTTGGCGGGGTGAAAAGCGGTTAATAATCTTTATTTTTATAAATTCTTAACGCTATTTCACTTTATAAATTACTTAGTTTCCAGAATCTAACGCAACAGCGTTATTAATTAGTTCATTAAAT
>CAZCCC010000015.1:0-30731 GCA_964497245.1 uncultured Gammaproteobacteria bacterium
AGTAACATCCTTGCGGTATGCTGAAAGTCTTTCGGCAGCAATAACTTTTCCTCCAACCGCTGCTTGAATTTTAACTGCAAAATTTTGTTTTGGCAGTGATTCTTTTAACGAATTAACTATCCTTTTTCCGACTACAAAAGCTTCTTCTTTATAGGTTAAAGATGTAAGGGCTTCTATTTTCTCTTCAGCGACCAGTATGTCAAGTTTTATTACCTCAGTAGGCTGATAATTTAGAAAATCGTAGCTTAATGATGCATAACCAGAAGAAACACTTTTTAATTTGTCATAAAAATCAACCAGTAAGGCCGTGAGTGGAGCTTGATAATGTAATACTGCTATATTTTCATCAAGATATTCAGTATTTATATATATTCCCCTTTTCTGTGATACCAGCTGCATTATAGAACCGAGATATTTTTTTGGAGAAAATACATCTAAGCGCATTATTGGTTCCAATACCTCTTCTATTACTTCCTGCTTTGGCAATTCTTGCGGACTTCGGATAATAAATTCTTTTCCGTCTTTTTGCTTGATTTTATAAGCCACACTAGGCACTGTCACTATTAGATCAAGACCATATTCTCGTTTAAGTCTTTCCTGAACAACTTCCAAATGAAGGAGTCCTAAAAATCCGCATCTAAAGCCAAACCCAAGTGCTTGAGAATTTTCCGGCTCATAAGCTAATGATGAATCATTCAGCTTGAGTTTTTCAATTGCTTCTCTAAGTCTTGGATATTCGTTACCTTCCCTGCAAAATATACCAGCAAATACCATTGGTTTTACTTCTTTGTATCCAGGCAACGGTTTAAGATCGTCAAGTTCTTCAGTAATTGTATCCCCTACGCGGCAGTGTCCGATATCTTTAAGTCCTGTAACCACATAACCAATTTCTCCCTGGTTTAATTCAGGAATTTTTACTAATTTAGGAGTAAAATAACCTACTTCGAGCACTTCTGAAGATTTGCCAGTTGATAAAAATTTTATTCTTTCTCCCGCTTTTATTTTTCCCTGAACAACTCTAACCTCAGCAACTACTCCCCTATATTCATTGAAATTTGAGTCAAAAATTAAAGCTTTTAATTTATTATCTCCGGTTAACTTTGGTGAAGGTATCCTAATAATTACTTCATCTAAAACTTCTTTTACCCCTTGACCGGTTTTTGCTGAAACTGACAAAATTTCTTCATTTTTGCAACCTATAAGATGACATATCTCATTTTTTACCTTATCAACTTCAGCATTTGGGAGATCTATTTTATTGATTACCGGTATTATTGCTAAGTTTTGCTCTATTGCTAAATACAAATTAGCAACGGTTTGAGCTTGGACTCCCTGAGTGGCGTCGACTAAGAGTATTGCGCCCTCAACTGCCGCAAGGCTGCGCGACACTTCGTAGCTGAAATCAACATGTCCCGGCGTATCGATTAAATTAAACTGGAATTCCCGCCATTTCATTCTCACGGGTTTAAGTTTTATGGTTATTCCCCTCTCCCTTTCAATATCCATCTGATCCAAAAGTTGTTCTTTCATCTCTCTTTTTGAAACTGTTTCAGTTAATTCTAAAAATCGGTCAGCCAAAGTTGACTTACCGTGGTCAATATGCGCAATAATGCAAAAATTTCTTATACTATCCATGATTTAATTTTAGCAAATGATATTAATTTATAAATTATTTTTTCGGACATTCAAACAAAAAGGCTTAAAAAATAATATGGACTTTAAATTGCCATATTAACTCTATTGTCTAATTAAGTCAACTTTTCTTTTTCGATAATTTCATTTGCAATTTCAGGATTCTTTAAAAATTTTTTCCTTAACGAATTTATGAATATATTCAATTCCTCACTTTTCATTAACCAACAAGACGCAATATAGACAATTATACCACCTAAAGTTGCTGCCATTACTTGTAAAGCTACCCCTATAAACGTCTCTAAACCCATTACACTTTCAATTGGATATTTAATTGCTTGAGAGGTAATTGAGAGCAAAAAAGTGGCAATTACTATTTTTATTGACGAAATAATAATTTTTTCACCATCAAATTTGCCTAATTTATAATGTAAAAGAAGGGCTAAAAGTGTGAAGTTCAAAATGTTGGCTAAAGAAAAAGACAAGGCAAGACCAGCTACTCCCAAAGGCTCAACCAATATAATTGAAAGGATAATATTAGCAAAGGCTGAAATTAAACCGGTATAAAATGGCGTTTTGCTGTCTTCTTGGGCATAAAATGCTCTTATTATAACCAAGATTAGCGCTTGAGCAAATAAACTTATTGAAAAAAAGAAAAGCGTTTCAAAGGTAAGAAATGTATCTTTCCAACCGAAGCGGCCAGACCCCAATATTACTCTTACTATTTGCGCTCTCAAAATTATCAATAATGAGGAGGCTGGAATAATAAAAAATAAAACCTGTCTGATCGTCAATGAAAAAACTTTTATAAATTCCTTCTTTTTTCCGGTTAGCTCAGAAAGCGTCGGAAAGGCAGCAATTGCAAACGAAACACCAAATATTCCCAAAGGAAAACTCTGGATATTATTTGCCAGATTGAATACTGTAATACTGCCGGTTGCAAGGGTTGATCCGATTATAGTCACTATTAAAAAATTGATTTGAGAGGTAATAAGGCCCAGAGTTCTTGGAACCATCATTACTAATATTTTTTTGAATCCGCTATTATTCAAATCCAAAATAAGCCGATAACGATACCCAAGAGGAATTACCGCAAAAAACTGGATAACCATATGGATGAAAGCTCCAAAAACAACTCCCCATGCTAAGCCATAAACTCCAACTATTGGCACAAAAAATAAAGCGCCAATAATTATTCCGATATTATATAGAATTGGCGCGATTGAATAAATAAAGAATCTTTTGAATGACTGAAGAATACCGGCAAATATGCCTGATGCACCTAAGAAAATCGGGCTTAAAAACATTATCCTGGTAAGTGTAGTAGTAATTTCCAGTTTTTCCTGACTAAAGCCGGGCGTAATAATTTTTAAAATCCAAGGCGCTAAAAAAATCATTAAAGCTGAAATTATCATTAATCCCAGTATAATCGCATTTAAGGTTATATTAGCCAATTCCCATGCTTTGTTTTTATTTCTCAGATAGGTTGTAAAAATTGGTATGAAACCTGCCGACAACGCACCTAAAACCAAAAGATTAAAAATCATATCTGGAATTCTAAAAGCGGCGTAGTACATATCAAGTTCAGCCCCGGCCCCAAACTCTCCTGCCAAAACCCTGTCTCTGAGAAGCCCTAAAAGACGTGAAAGCAAAGAAGCCGCTCCAATTATTATTGCGGCCGCAGTAATTGTTTTAGACTGATTATTGAATAATTTAGAAAACATTGACGGTGGTTCTAGTTGTAATTATTTTTAATCTGTTTTGCTATCATCAATTCTTCGTTGGCAAAAATAACCAGTGATTTTAGTTTTGGAAATGTTTTTCGGATATCCTTCATAACTAATTTTCTTATATCATGATTCCTTTCGCCAATTCCTCCGGTAAAGACAATACTGTCTACTCCGCCCATTATTGTGGCGTAGCTGCCTATATATTTGACAATACTATAAATAAACATATTAAGGGCAATTTTAGCAAGAGTTTTTTCTTTTTTATTAAATTTTTTTATTGGATTATAATTTTTAATTTTGTAACCTGATGCGATCATTACATCCCTTAGGTCATTACTGCAACCAAAAATTCCTAAAATTCCTGATTTTTTATTTAATGTTGATTCAATTTCCTCCAACGACATCCCTAAATTCCTAATCCAAAATAAAATTATGGAAGGATCTATATTACCGCTTCTGGTTCCCATCATCAACCCTTCAAGCGGAGTAAAGCCCATTGAAGTTTCAATCGCTTTTCCAAATTTTACTGCTGTAACAGAGCAGCCTGATCCCAAGTGACAAGTAATAAGCTTCAATTTATTGAGTGGTTTTTTTATTTTTTTTGCGGCTTCTTCGGCGGCATATTGATGTGATATTCCATGAAAGCCATATCGTCTAATTTTATCCTCTAAATAATATTTATATGGAATTGGATAAAGATAAGCATAATTTGGAATTGTTTTATAGTATGCTGTGTCAAAAAAAGCTATATTTTTAGAGTTAGGAAAAAACTTTATACTGGCCTCAAGACACCTGATATTTATAGGGTTATGAAGTGGTGCTAACTGATTATAGACTTTTAATTTATCTAATTTTTTTTCATTTAAAAATGTAGGGCCGATAAATCTTTCGCCGCCATGGACAACCCGATGACCTACTATTTTTATTTTTTTTTGCCAGTGCTTAAGATGATAAAAAATAATTTCAGTGGCTTGGGTGTGATCAGACAACCCTTGCGGAAAGTTTTTCATTATTATTCTTCCTGAGCAATTTTCTTCAACACTGATAAAAGATCCCGGCAGTCCAATTTTTTCAACTATCCCCGAAAGAGCTGTTGAAAAATCATTCATATGAAATATTTTAAATTTCACAGTTGCTGAACCGGAATTAATAACTAAAATATATTCTTTTAGCCTATTAGGCATATTAAAAGAATTAATTATTGAATTTATATAGAATAAAAGATATCCCTTAGTTTAACTTAGCTTGGCCTTAATTATCAAAGCGACTACAACTCCGATAAAAATTAATCCCAAAGGTATCCACATTTGACTGCTGTCCATAATTTTATAATTTATTTATTATTTAATATAATTTGACCCAATTCTCCGCTTTTAAGTCCTGCGGCATTACCTTCGTCTGTATCCAAGTGCACCCTTGGTTCAAAATTTTTACCCACCCTAACCAATACATTGTGAAAAGTAACCCCTCTTTTTCCTGACGTGCGAAGAGATACTAATTGTTTATTTTTTACTCCAATTCTTTCTGCAGTTTGAGGATTAGTATGAAAATGGCGTTTAGGTATTATAAGAGCACACCTCTTAATTTTACCTTTTGGACCAATAATTTCTACTACGCTGCAACATTCAGACTTTCTAGGAAGAGTACATTCCGCTACCGGTGGATTAACTTTTAAATAGCGGCTTTCTGTTTTGGAAATTTCTACCTGGGTATTTTTTCTTTCCGGTCCAAGAATTCTTATTCCATCAATTTCCCGACTGCCGACTTTTATCTTAATTTTTTCTTTGGAAGCGAATTGACCTGTTTGAGAAAGTGGTTTTAAGGGAGTTAGACGGTAATTATTCCCATAAATAATATCAAGATCTTTTCTTGATATATGACAATGACGAGCGGAAATTTCAATAATTACTTTTTTACTTTGCATATTTTATATTTGATAAAATTTCATCTTTTTTTAATAATCCATTTTGGGCACCAACCTTTTTTGCCACTGATGAACTGTTCAACGCTGCCATTTGTAAAGATTTTTTTATATCATTTTTTAAAAGTAATCCGGAAACAAAAGTAGAGCCAAATGCATCACCAACGCCCGTAGTGTCAGCAACCTTTGTTTTAATTGCTTTCTGCCTGAATATTTTTTTTCCGTCAAATGACCATGAACCTTTTTTTCCCTCGGTAATAACAACTATTTTCGGACCCCATTCATGAAGAATGTTCAACAGATACAATGGCTTATTTAAATAGCTGGGATTCTTTTTTCCGATTTTCATTCCGGATAAGACCAATTCAATTGCTTCATCCTTATTTAATATTAGAATATTTGCATCTTTTAAAAAACTGCCGAGAATTCTTTTTCCGCCCTGAAGCTGAAGATTGCCGGGGTTCCAGGCAATTTTAGACTTACTATTTTTAGCCAACAGAAAAATATTTTTTAAATTTTTAAGCCAGTTTTGTCCTGAAAGTGACGATATATATATACAGCTAGGTACTAAGGCTGATTTAATATTTTTTGGAATATCAAGATTATTATTGGCTCCGCGATAAAGAAAACCGACATGATCTCTATCTTTGCTTTCAATTCCGACAATTATCGAAAACCCGGTTGCAAGCTTATTGTCAAATTGAACAAGCCTAGTGTCAATTCCTACTTTTTTTAAATTTTTCAGGAGCTCTTTACCGACCTCATCTCTGCCCAATCTTACCAAAGTAGCAGATTTCAAGCCCATGTTGGAAAAAGACATTGCGGAATTGGCCGCACCTCCACCCCAACTCAGATGGACTTCTTTGGTGTCTATTTTTGCCCCATATTCAAAAGCTAGCATTTTTTGAGCAGTAAGGTCGTGTGGAGTCGGAATAATTTTTCCCTGATTAGTATAAAAAGTTATGTCTTTTACAGCTCCGCCGACCGTAATAACGTCAATATTTGACATAGGCTTTCAAATTTTTATTATTATTTAAACTAATTTCAAAATTAATTTATTCCAGCGTCTTTGATAGTAATATTTTTTAGATTTAACAGCTTCAATTAAGCTATGGGCAAGCTGAAAGAAAAAGTTGATCCTTTTCCAAATTCAGATACAAACCAAATGTCCCCTTTATGCAAATTAATTATTGATTTAGTGATATATAAGCCAAGTCCTGTGCCTTCAGTTTTTGACTTAAGCACTTTTTTACTCCGAAAAAATCTGGTAAACATCTTTTTTTTGTCTTCATCGGAAATGCCGATCCCTGTATCTTTTACGCTAAAAACAATATATCCTTTTTTGTTGCCGGTATAAATAATATCGGCTGTATCTAAATGATCGCTTATTTTTTTTAATTCTTTTCCTGTCTTTTTATCCAATTTTACTAAAACTTCTCCTTCCTCTTGTGTATATTTAACTGCATTTGAAATTAAATTGGTTATAACTTGGGCGACTCTGTTTGAATCACCAATTACATCCGGAAAAATATTTTCGGCGGAATCAAACTTTAATTTTATTTTTTTATTCTTTGCTTCTACTAAAAATCCTGTTAATATATCATGAATAATTGATTTAAAATCAATTTTCTTCAATTCAACTTCAAATCTACCCTCTTGCAGCTTAGATAAATTAAGCAAATCTCTTACTAATACCAAAAGCCTTTCATTACCACGATGTATCTGGTCAATTAATTCTTTTTGATCTTCACTTAATTCTCCTGACTTTCTGTTTTTTAGCATTTCTAAACTCCACTTTGTCATACCAAGTGGAGCTTTTAGTTCATGAACAGTTATTGAAACAAATTCTCTTTCTTTTTTAAGAATATCTTCAAATTCGTCAGATCTTTTTTGGGGCTTAGGGGAATAGGTCTTTTCAAATTGCTTTTTTAGCAAGGGAAGATAAAGCCTAAAAGTCGTACCAAAATTCTCTTTACTAACAAAGCTAATTTTACCACCGGATAATTCACCTATTTTTTTGGACAGAAAAAGGCTAAGACCTAAACCTTCGGTTTGCAATTTCATTGCATTACTGCCACGGAAAAATTTAGAAAATATTAATTCTTGTTCTTTATCTGGTATCCCAATGCCATTATCTTGAATTTTAACCAGCAAATAATTTCTGGATTTTTTCAAAGAAATTTTTACCTCACCTTTGCCTTTATTTTTAGAATACCTTATTGAGTTATCTATTAGAGAATCAATAACCATTTTTATCTGTAGAGGGTCAATATATGCATTTGGCAAATTCTTTTCAAATTTTAATTTTATATCACAATTAAAAGCTTTGGCAATTAACTGATACTTTTTAGTTAATTCCTCAACAATTTTTTTTAAGCTGAAAAATTTTGGCTGAAGTAGAAGTCCTTTTTCTTCAAGTCGGGCAATTCTCAATAGATCATTAACAACTTTAATCATAAAATTGTTATTTTCATAAGCTTCCAAAATCATCTCTTTTTGTTTAGGTAAAAGTTTTCCGATTTTTTCCGCCAATAAGGTATCAAGCGACCAACGGACAGCAGAAATTGGGGTTCTGAGCTGATGAGATGCTATGGTTATAAAATCATTTTTTATATCTTCAATATTATTTAAGACGTTTTTTTCTTTTTTCATAAACTCAATTATAACATAAAAACAAAAAATAAGGAATTGTAATGGCAGAACTCAAAAAAAGTTTTCCATCAAAGTATTAAAATATTGGGCGCAATTTCCTCTATAAAATGAAAATTTATTGAAATCATTGCCAGTGCCAAGGCAATAAGAGCTAAACTTTGGAGGATAACTGAAGCATCCTGGACTTTTATTTTTACCAGAATATTTAGAAGCAAAGAAAGGGTTATAAACATTAAAAAGGCCAAAAAGAAAATATTTGAATATTCAATAATTAAATTAAGAGCGCTTTTACCGGAATTTTTAGAAGAAGAAACTACAATAATGCCGTCTGATGAAGGCTGCCACTCTGAATGCTGCTGACCTGCCACAACGGGAGAAGATGTTGGTTTTTCGGTTTCTTGAACTATCTGATCATTAAAATTTTGTTTCTCATAAACACCTGCGGCTAACGACGAAAAGTCTTTTCTCTGGGTACCAAAAAATTGAACCAGTAATATTGTTTTTTTACCATTTAATTCTCCGTTTACTACGGCTACTCCGATTTCTTTATACTTTTGGTTTAGAATATTTTTCTTGTGAGACGGGCTTTTTAGAAAAGCATTATGGAGTGTCTCGGCAGTTATAAAATCCATTGCTAAATTTTCACCGGCATAAACGTAATCATACACTGAACGGTCAATCCACTGCCACGGCCTTTTGCCTTCAGGAGTATCATGGGCGAAATAACCCCTATCAATCATATCTTGGGCTTTATTATAAGCGAAATCAGTTAAATCTTTATTTTCAATAAGCGGTTCAATACCCGCCTCCGTTCTGGAATTATTTACCAAATTTATAACATTTGAGGAAATTATGGCAGAAAGTTCAGCCGGAGTTGGATAGTTAAAAAACAGAAACCCCGAAACTATAATTTTAACCGAGATTATAATTAGAGCATAAGAAATCAATGCTCTTGGCCTTAAAATTTTAGGTCTGTTGCAATTTTGCACGCAGGGAATAAAAAAATCTTTTAAAAGTGCTTTGGAGTCTTTTATGAAGCGGGGTAGATTTTCTTTACCAGTCCTTAATTCATTTATTTCCTTTTTTTGGCCTTTTATATATTTTTTTATTTTTTTTTGATTAAATAATATAAAAAAACAAGCTAAAAAATTAAAAATGGCAATAAAAATTAATTTAATGGCTTTAAAATGTTTAAGTCTACAATTTTTTTCTGGCTGTCTTTTTTTATTAAACATAACAGAAGTTTTAATAAGTTTATTATATCAAAAAATAACCTTTTTATCAAAAAAAATGCCCTACTTATGGCAGGGCATTTGAAATAATACGGGTCAAATTATTTTTTATTATTTTTTGTAAATAAACCAGGCTCCAAGAATAATCAATAAAATAATTAAAATAAACAAAAATATAATTCCCAAATAATCAGATTCATTTTGAGTTTCCTGCGTTTCAGATTCTTCTTCCCCTTGATCTAAAATATAAGGCAAGTCTTCTAATTCTTCCGCTCCCTCTAACTCCGGCATATCTTCTTCATACTCTACACCGGCGACAATTCCATCATTTTCACCGGAGTCTGTTTCTGTTTGTCTTGGTAGCATCGGAGTCGTCGGAACTATACCGGTGTCTTTAGGTTGATCTGCCCCATCTTGTTCATCAGGCTGTCCTGGCTCATCTTCTATTTCTATTTTTACTCCTAATACTTCTCCTTCTTGAGCAGGGCTTGTTGTATAACTGAGTTCAACACCGAACACATCAGGTGATGCTGAAGAAATCGGTAAAAAGTAATAAGTTGTATTAGGCAAAAGTCCACCGATAATTACGGTATGAAAAGTAACTTTAGGATGAATATCACTAAGCGGAGTTGCCCATTGGTAACCATAGTTAGGTACAGAACCTAAACTGGAGTGAGAAGCTGAATCATAAACCACTCGGCTGGTTGCCGGTAAATTGGTAAACCATGTTATAATTACTGAATTTTTAGTTTCTTCAGATATTAATAAATTTTCATTATGGATATACAAGCTACTGCTGAATCCCCCGCCTCCGCCACTTCCGCCGGTTGAACATGTCTGGGTATTACAAGATTGTTGGGCAACAGGTTTGGACTCAGTACAAAATTCATCAGCTACAATTTCAATTCCTTCCTCAATATCCTCAACACAGCTAACTTCTCTTGTCTGGGTCCCGCCACCGCAAGAAACGCTGCAAGAACTCCATTCCCCTGTTGACCAAGAGTAAGTTGGTTCTGTAAGTTCAGTATAATAATTGAAAAAGTCAGCGCTACCGCCCATATTTTCTTCACTTAAAACAACTTTTACACAAATAGGGGCAGAATTTACCCATCCCTCTTGCATAATTTCACATACGCTATATTCACCTTCCGACAAGGCAGTAAACTCATAACCAATTTCAGTCGTAGTGGTAGTAGCAATTAGATTATCATTAGAATCAAATAATTGAATCCCCCAGCCGGCCAAAAATTCCTCATCATCATTTTGATTTTGGTCAATATTCTTATCATTAACCTTCACACCGCTTATAGTGCCATTTATTTCTGGTTCTTCCGGATCCGGATATATGCAAGATTCGTCATCTTCTGTGGCTTCAGGAACATAATTTGTTGCCTCTGGATCAGTGCAGCCTGAAATTGGTTCTTCCGGTTCAATAAGTACGCACATGCCATTATCAATTTCTTCCTCTGCTCCATCTGCACATTCTGTTACGATTTCACCGCCCATATAGCAGGTACCATCAAACCAGCTTAAAGGAAGCCAACCAAATTCAGTAAAAATCCAACCAATCAAATTACAAAGAAATTGCGACTGAATAATATGATTTGTATAACCTGTATGAGATTGATAAATTTCTTTACATACTAACTCAATGTTTTCCTGCCACTCATAACCATCTTCACACTGACTTGGCGGTGTTGGAATGTTGGTAAAAATACATTCTATATTATCACCGGAATTAGCGGAAAAAGCAGCTGTTTTAGTATTTATATCACCACTGCCTCCCTTGTCGCAAGAAATATCAACTAATGTCCAACCCTCAACAGAAAGCTCAGTGGCAGTATATTCTCCCGGGAAAACATTAAACTGCTCTGATTGACTGTTACTAAGCGTAATAACACCTTCCCAAAAAGATCCAGTAAAATCAAAAGTTTGATCAATTGGTTCTTCTGAATCAATAGTTTTGCTAATTATTAAAGTCGCTCCCTGAACAGCGCCAAAATCAACATCAACAACATCAGTTGAGCCGCTTATCTCTACTTCGCGACAAATATACCCGTTGTATTCACTGATATTTTCATTGGGGTAAGTTAGATACCAGCCCCGCTCCGCTGCATTACAAACATTATAAATTCCATCTGAAAGATCTGCAAAAGCATATTCTCCGCTTAATTCTAAAGCAGATACACTATCAAGCTCTTCAGAAAAGTCTTGATTATAAAGTAATACTTGCCAGCTTAAAAATAATTCATCATCATTAAGAGAATTAATATTAAGGTCATTAAAAATAACGCCGGAAATGCTGCCAAGTGTTATTGGCACCCCAGCGAGTAGAACATTATCAATTTGAACCAGACTATCATCTTTGTCTCCAAAATTTGCACTGAAACGAATGGAAAAATCAGCCAAATCTTCTGCGCTAGAAATCAAAAAAGAAGCAGCTTCCCAACCTGTTGTTTCTTGCTTGAAAAGATGAAGCAGTTCTATCCAAGCTGAACCATCAGAAGACCATTCTGCCCAAAAATGATCACTCGCTTTTAAAGGTTTAGCAATTTGATAAGAAAAAGATAAATTTATATTTTCATATCCTATAGTGGAATTATTTTTAATAAGCCGATTGTCATTAATATTACATTTATCAGTACATTCAATAATTGTTGCGGCATCAGAATCTACAACCCACCTTGATCCGATATTTGTCCAATCGCCAAATCCTGTATCAAAATCATCACTAAATAAGACAACTGGATCAGCGGCATAAGTTACCGTTGTCACCAATGCCGGACTAATTAACGAGATAGCCATTATAAATGCTATAAAACCTGGTAAAATATTTCCTTTTTTCATAATTAATTGTTTTAGAAAATTTATAAAAATATTTAAATATATTTATTCACAAAAAAACCTTAAATTTAAAAATCAATTATGATATATATTTTAAACCTTTTATCTAAAATTAGCAATATTATTTCAATGATTTTTTGTGGATAACTTCTATTAACTACTCTCTTTTTTATTATTATTTAATGGTTTATAATCAACAGATATTGGATTTGATGATGAAAAATTTTGATTTATAGAGCTGCTAGAATTACTAGCCGACTGGACATCTGAATCAGTGATATCATCTTGTTTGTTTTTTTGCTCTGGCAGACTTGGCGTTAAGTTAATAACCGGCGGTTTTTTCTTTTTAAACCCGCTTAAAATAATTAAATTTACTAACAAAATTAAAATAAGCCAGTTAATAAGCCAGCATTCTGGCCAGCCAAATATAGTCGGGATAAAAACCAAAATCAAGCCGGCCAGCCATAATTTATTTACCAAGTCATTTTTAGTTCTTTTTCCAAATGAACGAACAATTGTAATAATAATTGCATTTATAATCAACAAAATAACAATTAAGGGAGTGCAATTTTCAGCGGGGGCGGTTTTGGCTTGTTCTTGAATTTCATCATCATCTAAATCCGCAATTATTGATGGATCTTTTGATTCAACTTCAACAGCCAACTCTCTTGTTGATTTAAAATCAGAAACTTTTAATTCCGAAATATATTCAATCTCAGGTATTTTTTCAATTAACGGCTGACTTAAAGGTTTTTCCTTAATTTCTTCTTTTTCTTCTTTTTTGTTTGAAAATTCCGATATTATGACTTCATCGCTAATTTCATCTTCGCCAGAAGGCAGATCAGGGGTAATAAAGCTAAATTCCTGACTGACAATCCTGCCCGAACCTCGCCATTGGCGCTGATCAGGCAAAGAAATTACCCGATAATAGTGTTTGGTGCTTGGTTTTAAATCAGTTAAAATAACTTGGTGATAAGTAAGAGGTATAAAATTAATTTGAGTAAAAAAATTGTAATTTAAGCCATTTTTTTTCAAATTCATCTCTTGAGGCAGCTTTGGAATATAGTCATAAATTACTTGTGAGAAAGAGTTGTGGGTGGTATGCCAGCTTATTTCAACGCTGCTTGGTGATAAATGCTTAATTTCAAAACTGTGAGCTAAAATTATGGGACCAATATTTTTTTCTTCCCGAATTACTTGATAAACGGAAAAATCAATATTTTCAAGATTTTCCTGTTTTAATTCTAAATAAATAGATTCTTCAGAAACATTTACCCAGCCTTCCGGCAGAATTATTTTTATTTTATAATTTGCTTCGGATTTTAGGTTAAAAAAGCTATAATTACCCAAATTATCGGTAAATGACTCGGCTATTAAATTATTATTTTCGTATAAATTCAATTTCCAGCCAGATAACTCTGATTCGCCAAAATCAAAGGTTTGATTAAAATTTAAGTCTTCAAAAACTTTTCCGGAAATTGATAATCCATCAGCTAAAGCCGTTTCAGGAAAAAAACAAAAAAAAGACGATAACAAAAAAACCCCTGCCAATGCAACAGCTAAAACCCTCCCCCTTGGTTTAATTATTGGTGACAAAATCATCTTAAAAATAATTATTTAGGGGATATAAATCCACAATTTGTTAGTTTACCTTAACAAATATATCTATTTTTGGCAAGTATCTTTTTAGATAAAATAAAGAAAACGTTGCCATTTTTAGTTTATAACTGTCTTGCATTTTAAATATTATTA
This sequence comes from uncultured Gammaproteobacteria bacterium, assembly GCA_964497245.1. Classification (GTDB taxonomy): domain Bacteria; phylum Patescibacteriota; class Patescibacteriia; order Buchananbacterales; family UBA6539; genus CAZCCC01. The sequence goes on from CAZCCC010000015.1 coordinate 13,764, forward strand.
TGGCTATCCATGGCGCTAGCATTTTATATACTTCTTATACTTGCAAATCTACCATATTTTTTAATTTTTTAAACTATAAATTTTCAGCCTTTTCCAAGCCTCCGACTGTATAACGATTAGAAGCATTCCACAATATCCAGCCATAACCTCCTCCGTCATATGTAGCTTGGATTTGTTTTCTGATCATCTCCGGAGTGTAGACTGCGCCTAAATTAAATGCTTGAAGCCATGGCCTTATTTTTGCTCTTGAATTAGCTAAAATTTCCGATGGTTTAATTAAGCTTCGGTAAATTATTTCATACGGATGTTCAGCGGGATTAGCAAAACCTTCAAATCCTTTTGGGTAATGCGATGGATAAACCATTGGACAAACATAATCAAAATTATGCAGTGCATCTTCAAGTCTCTGACCAATATTTAAGCCATCGCTTCGCCACATAACCATTCCAAAAAGATCAGCCGAAGTAATAACCGGCTCAAATCTTAAAGCTTCATTAATATATTTATAAAATTCAGCCATTACTTCTGATTTACCAAAAGAACTTTCATCTTGTAAATCAGCATAAACTATTTGTCTTATATTTCCGTCTGAAGGAAAACGGATATAGTCAAAATTTACTTCATCAAAACCAATTTTTACCGCCTCTTTTGCCAAATCAAGATTATATTTCCAAACGATTTTATGAGTCGGGTCAACCCATGCAAGACCTTTGTAATCGCGCCAAATTCCCCCTTCCTTTGATTTTAAGGCAATCTCGGGCTTTTTTTCTGCCAAATAGGGGTCTTGAAAAATCGTAATTCTGGCAATTGTATATACCCCCTCTTTTTTTAGTTCAGTAAGCCATTCTTTTAAATCGGGTATTCTAATGTTTTCAGCTTTTATTTCTTTGGCCAATTCAATACCTGTATTAAAAAAAATAAGACCACTATAATCTTTTATGTCTATTACTATTGAATTAAGTTCTGTCTCCTTGATTAGATTGACCAAATCTTGGCGTCTTGCTTTGTTTCCTGCGGTATAAGCAGTAATATAAATAGCTTTATTTTCAATTAATATCGGTTTTTTTATAACTTGATAGCTATCCTGACCGAACGAAAGAAAAAAAGAAGTTAAAATAGTTAAAAAAACAATTATTAAATTTATTAATCCTAAAAACATATTTAATTAAAAAAACAGAAAGTATCAATTTTGCACTACAATAATTTATAATTAATACTTCTATTTTTTTACAGACAAGACCTGGCTTTGAAAAAATCAGCCATATCAGGGCTGCCGATTTTTATTATTTCATTAACCCTTTCGTCGCCTAATTTTTCCCTGAAACATTTTTCCATTTCCGGCGTTATTTCTGTAGGTAAAGCCGCCGGATCTACTCCAAAAGATTCCAAAACTTTTTCCTGCTCTAGGCTTAGAAGAGGATTTTTATCGCCGATTGGAGTTGACTGCATTTTATCATCTGTCTTTTTTTCATTTATAACCGGAATGTTAATCATTTTAAAAATTGGCTTTAATTCAAACGGATCAGCAATAAAAAGATAAACTAGAATTCCAATTACAATAAAAAAAATAACTCCCAAAAACACAAAAAAACGATTTATTACTCTTAATAAAAAATTCATACTATTCTATTTTAATTATTTTACATTTTAAATTTTTGTTTTTTAACCTGATTATGATGTCAGCTCCGACGTTTTTACCAATAATTGCCGCACCTATCGGAGAATTATGAGAAATTATCCCCTTTAACGGATCAGCTTCCGATGAACCTAGAATTTGATAAATATTTTTAACACCAGAGATTTCAAGCGCTACTAAGCTTCCAAGTTGAACTATTTTATTGTCTTTGGGGGTCTTAATCACTATAGCTTTTTTTATTATATTTTCCAAATTAATTATTCTCTGGTTGATACCCCGTAATTTACCTTTGGCTATTTGATAAGCCGCATTCTCAGAAAGATCTCCGAGTTGAGCCAGTCTTCTAACTTCATCGGCAAGTTTTGGCTGAACATTTTTTTTAAGCTTTTCAAATTCAGCCTTAAACTCATTAATCTTAGCTATAGTAAGGCAAGGATCATTTTTTAAATGGGTATATTTACCCGGTTTTCTAATTGGTATTCTCATTTTATTATTTTAATTTTCTCATTAATTAATCTATTTGTAAATTAGAATACAATAAAAACCGACATAAAATCGGTCTAATGATAAATTAAATCATAGTTTATTTACTATTTTTATAACATTCTTTACAATACTGCAATTTATTTTTTATTTTGTCACCCTGAATAATTTCAAATAGATCATAAGCCTGCTTCCCGCATTTTTGGCAATACCTTGATTCACCAGTCATAAACTTTCTTACTCCTGTTTTTTTTACTTTATCGCTTTTTTTCATTTAATTTTCAATTATAATAGCACTTTAATATTATATTATTTTAGCTAAATTGTCAAGAAAAAATAATCGTCCCTCGCGACATACCCCGACTTTTTCTCCAAGTCTTCTTGGGTTAAACTATTATTCAGGCGAAGCTTCATAATCTTATTTTTATATTAAGTCAGTTACAGATATCAAGTGAGTGAGATTATCCACAGTATGAAAATCCTCATAAAGTGAAAACGCCCGTTGTTTTGAAAACAACGGGCGTACGTCATTAGCACTGGGGTGCTTTTGGCGATAATATCATTTAATACCATCTGACAATTCGTTCGATTCTTTTTTTAAGTGCCGATCTGTCGGAATTTAAATGATTGCAAAATCTCGCGCTGGAGATTCCATCCCGAATTATTTGTTCATTTTCAGGATGTCGTTTACAAGCATTCATCAAGAATGCCTCTATATTCTTGTTGGATATTTTCTTTGATCGCATCAACTCATTTAATTCTTCTCCTAGTTTGGAGAATATTTGTTGTTGATTTTTTTGTTCCATGTGGACTAGCGATCCAATCGCCTGGCCCAAGGATGCAATTGAAAACCTCCTAAAATCTAGACGCACAAGATCATAGTACCCTTGTGGAGTCCTCTTTGCTATTCCAACAAGGCACATGAATTCAGCCAAGTCATAGTAGCTTTCGCCTTGAAGGCTGATCAATACGGCGCTCGCCTCGTATTTTCGGTATATACCTACAATTGTTATACCAATAATAAGCGCGGCGACTAAACACAATGTTGCGACTGCAATAAACACGATCATCATCTATCTCCTTTTTGCAGCGAATAGGCCGGCCGCTTGACCATAATTCTGGTTAATCCTGGAATTTTCCAAGTTTATTTGAAAGGCGGACCTTCCTTTTGAGGACTGACCTCACCAGATTATTTGTCTAGTATAACATATTAAAGATAATCTATCAATAATATTAATTTAATTTTGCTAATTTTAGATAAAATAAAACAATTTATATTGACAAATATTTTGTTTTATGCTATTATCTTGACAAGAAAATTTGGTATGGAGGTAATCCTTCAATGTCCGGAATGGTTTCGGACTAAAAGTACCAAAACAAAAGAAGGAGTTTGAAAATGAAAGGAAAGTTTGGGTTGTTGGTGTTAACGGCGCTAGTATGGTTAACCTTGTTTGTCGTTGCCATGACCAGCTTAACCGCCGACATTTTCTCTCAGGAAATTATTTCCCATGAAGCATGCTGTATTTGTTTTTTATCAGCCGGAGTAATCCAGCTGACATGGGGAATTTTTGCTGGCAGTATTAACTACGCCAGGGGCTGGAGGTCAGTGCCTGAAAGTAGCAGTAACTTCAATAATTGGGCAGGCAACGTTGCCATTTCTGGTGTGCTAGCAGTGCCGGCAACAATGGTACTTGCCGGTTACAATTATTTGAAGAAGGGAAAATTCTTCCCCACCCCCACTGAATGTTAGTCGAAGGGCCATAATGGCCCAAATGACGCAAAAAAGCAAACGATCCGCAAGGTTTAATCCTACGGATCGTTTAACATATATACTAAATTATATTAATTTTTATTCAACTTTTTTTACAGCCTCCCTGTAAGCGCAAAAATCACAATCAGCATCTGATTTAGGTATTTTTGCGTTTTTTAAGCACTTGTGCGCATTAATAATCGCTTCTTCAACCCATGAATCATTTCCTTTGTATTCAATCAAATTAATGTCAAATTCAAGCTTGGCATCAAATGCTTCCTTGTCAGTTATTCCATTACAATATACAAAATAGCCAACATCAGAAACTTTAAACTTGTTTTGTCTAAGCAGCCACTGGTATATTTCCATTTGCCTTTTGTAGCTTATCTGCCAGCCGTGTTTTAACTCCGTGATTTCTTCATTTTTACTGGTGGATTTATAATCAACAATATATAAAGTTCTCTTTTTATCAGTCCAAATATCATCAACTGCTCCGGTAATCAGCAGATTTGTTTTTTCATGAAAATATTGAACTCCCTTAAAATTTTCACGCCATTCATCCATCTTTTCATTTGAATATGGGATCAGATCCAAACCGTAGCGCTTCATTAGCGGATGAGTCTTATCTGCGGCGCGGTGGATATCAAATTCCTTTTTAAGTAAAGTGTCAACGGCGGTATTTAGGTTAAATGGAAATCCACCCGGTTGCCCGATTCCCAAGCGACGGTCTAGATAAAAACAGCGGGGACAATTTAAGAACATCTCGATTTTACTTCGACTTAGTTTGAAGGTTGCTTTGGATTTAGGGTTGTAAAGATTTCTTTTTCGCTGGGCGTTGTAGTATTGGGACATATTTATAAATAAATCAAATAAGAAATATAATTTTGTTATTAAATTTTTTTATTCTGGCGTGAATGAAGCCGATAATCAATTACAGTCTTAATTATAATTATAATAATGCGAAAAAAACGATTTAGGCTAAAAATAGCAAAGACAAAACCAGCCGCTAAAACCGTCAAATGCATAACGACAATTCGGGAGTAAGGTGCCAACATCATATCTATAGGTGATACTTTGTTAAATTCTCCGCCAGCAATAAAGTTTTGCCAATACGAAATGCCATGGCTGACTAAAAAAATAAAGAAAGTAATCAATAATGGTATAATTTCGACTTGGCCATTAAAAAAAGCGCTAGATGGTCCAAAAAGGACATGAATAAATACCCAATGAACAAAAACAAACCCTCCGAAATGAATAATGAAAAATGAAATAATAAATACTACTGTTAATCTACCGCCTTGACTACGTCCAGGTATTTTCATGAAACGACTACTAGCCTTAACCATTTTTAATATTGTGTAAAAAGCAATGACAATATTTTCCATCCAATATACCATTAAGATCTGAAAAAGACTCCAGTCAAAAAATACTACTCCGACAATCGGGATGCAATTGGCGATTATTAAATAAGTTGATGGCAAATAAAAAAAATTAAATAAATTAGGATGATTTTTATCAGTAACCATACAAAATGAAATAATTATGATAAATTAGAATTTCTCTAAGTATAAATGCTTTTTTAGAGTATAAATAAGCTCTTCGTTTTGTTCACGTTGATCCTTTTTTGATTCACTGTTATAAAGCCACTCCAAGTAACCTGAGTCAATTTGATTTATTTGCGCAAAAGACTTTCCTTTATATTTCCCAAATGAAATTTTATCAAGCAAAACAGGAGTATTTGTCAATTCAATTAATTTAGTATGAATATCTTCATCTGATTTTAAGCCCAGTTTTGTTTCTATAATATTTATTAAGTGCTCAAATAATTTTTCTAAAATTAATATATCCCCCAATGCGTCGTGTGCTGTTGCAATTTTTACATTAAAATCTAAAAAATATCTGAGATATTGCAAATCATATCTTTCGGAATTAATCAGATGCTTGGCAACTCTTAAGGTATCAATAAATCGGCTGACTGCAACGCCTTCGTTTTTTAGAATCCCAATATCAAATAACGCATTATGCGCCACCAATATGTCATTTTGAAACAATTTAGTTAGTTCGGCCTTAACCGAACTATTGGCAAACGCCGGTTTATCCGCCACCATTTCATTGGTAATATGGTGAGTCGCCATGGCACCAAAAGATATTAAAATCGGCGGTTTGAAATATTCATTTACCAGCGTACCGGTTTTTAAATTTTTATAAGCAAGCTGAACAAGCCGAGACTTTTCATCCAGACCGGTTGTTTCAGTATCTAAAATTATTATATTCATAGTTTTATTCTTTTATAATTTAATTATAGCATTTTAATTAATAAAGATAAAAATACAGAAATAATATACAATGCTAACTAAAAAAATGTTTAAATCCTGAATATATGATTATGTAAATTAATACTATTACTTTTTAAAAAATCTTCTTGAATTTTTATTATTTTTTTCTTACTTAGACTGAATAATTTTTTTAAATCTTTTTTTGATTTCAAATAAAGCTTCTTGTCCAATTTTATCACTTCTTTGTTTACCAAAAGTGATAAATCATTTATACCGGTCAGTTTTATGCCGTTTAAAGATCGAACCCGAGAAAGCGCAACATAGCCCATGCCGTATTCAAAAGTTTTACTTAAGTCAATTTCGGCGCAATCCAAACTCATGCCTTGACTTTTATGAATCGTAATTGCCCAAGCCAAGCGCAGCGGAATTTGGTTGACGCTTGCTATAATTTTATCGCCTTCTTCTATCATCCAACTTTCCGGTTCAGCTATAATCGTTTCGCCATATGTTGTTTTTACAATTGGGTAGTTGGTTTTTTTATCAAACTGAATCACTTTGCCCAAAGTACCATTAACGTATTTTTTATTAAAATTATTTTTAACAAACATAACTATGGCGCCGATTTTAAGTTCCAAGTTTTCAGGCGCCAGACAATAGCTATTTTTTAGGCTTTTAACCAAGTTATAATCCCCTTTTGATCTCATTTCATAAACCATTGTTTCTTCGCTTAGTTTGTTTAATTCTAAAAAATTAAATGAATTTACATCACAATTATGAGTGTGCAGCTTTGTCGGCTTTATTTTCATATCAATCGGTTTATTCAGCCTTGATTCTAGGATTTTATGAGTTTCTATTGATATGGTATTTTTTCTGATGTCATTTAAAATTTTCAACAAATTTTTGTCATTCTGCCGGTGCTGATCCTCCAAGTAGCAAATTTTTATATCCATACTTTTCCAAATATTTGACTGGGTTACAAAACGGCTGTCTTCATCTTTTTTTGATACTGGGGGAAGCTGGAAAAAATCACCGCATAAAATAATTTGCATTCCACCAAATGGCCTTAAATTTTGTCTGACGGCTTTGCAAATATAGTCAACCAAGTCCAGTCTTTTTGCATTAAGCATTGATATTTCATCTATAATCAAAACTTTTGTGACGCGTATTCTTTTTTTTAAAAGTTCCTTTTTTAATAAATTTTTTATTTGAGTGGCGGTCATTTCTTCATTGATACCAATTTGGCACCATGAGTGAATGGTTCGGCCGTTTAAATGAGTAGCGGCGATTCCCGTTGAAGCTGTCACACCAGCCCTGATTTTATTTTTTTTCAAGTGGTTAATATATTTGTTTAATAAAAAAGTCTTGCCACAACCGGCAGGACCTGTCAAAAAAATATTTTCGCCTAATTTTAATATTTCAAAAGCTTCAGCTTGGTTCATGTAATTTATTTTTAGGCTTTATATTTTTAATTATTCTGCAATTAATTTTCCCATTTTTTTCCCAGCTTGTCAAAACATTTATAAAAAATATGAATTAAATGTTAATAAAATATTTAAGCGAAAAACAATTGCAAACTAGCAGCTGGAAACCGACAACATTCACAAAAAAATAAAAGTATTTTTTCAGTCAACTAAAAATGACTGCAATTTTAAGCTTGACTTCCTTTTAGATAGCTACTAAAATAGAGGAACAAATACTGTTCCTTTAACCGATCAAAAATTAACCTAGACTACCAGAAGGAGTGAAAAATAATGAGCCATTTAAAGCCAATCAGTCTCGGCAAAGCAATTCCGCAAAGTGCGGACCTGGTCTTCAATTTATTGGAGATCCAAAACTTCATCAATATTGTTGTGTCTGTTGTTGATTTTATCAGCAGCCTGGTCAAAGGAAGAATTTAAAAGGAGTATTATTATGAAGCATATTAGATTTGTTAGTTGCCAGCCGGCTTTAGCGGAAACACCGTTAAGTCAAATATCAACAAGTCAAGCCATTGTCTGGCTTATTCAGGCAATTGGTGCATTAATTGTTTCCATTTCTTCTATTGCCGGTGGAATTATCAGCAAATCAGCCGATCAACAAGATTAAACGAAAGGAGCTTTTTCATGAAGCACATTAAACCGTTAAGCTATCCCTGTCCCGCCCAAACTTGGTGGGAAATTAGACAGGTAGTTGAGGTTGTAATCTACACATTAACCAACATTTTCATCCTTTTCAGGCAAGTTGGTAGCACAAAAAACCCCGACTAGCAGGCAAAACCTTTGCCTGTTCTTTTTTTTAGGTTTAACGTTTATTTTTTTCTTTTATTTAGACCACTCGACCGAGCATCGGAATTGCCAGACGCTTTTTTTCAGATTTGCCAAAGAATGAATTACTTTTTCTTTTAGCTAAAAATTCTTTGCGGTCAGAATTTTTACAGGATAAAGCTTTAAGACTTGAACCCAAAAAAACCGTATGTTTGCCGTACTTGGCTGACAAATTATCAAGGCTTTTGTAAACCATAACCATTGATTTATCCTTGATTATCTCTCCAAACAAGTCAAGTTGGCTGGATTCTTGATCAGTTAAGTCAGATAAAATTATTCCAGTTGCCCGATAAATTTCACAATCTCTCCAAAGATTATCAAAATAAGGCCGAATAAAATTCAAAATTAAATTAGGAGAAGCGGTTTTTGGAAATTTAATTTCCACGCCTTGAAATTTAAATTGTTGATTCTTTAAAAAGAAAAAAGCCTTTTTTGTTTCAAAACCATGTCGCCTGACTTTAATGCAGGCATTTTCTACATTTTTGGAAAGCTGGGCAAAAACATATTCTTTGTCCGAAGATGGTGGACTGAATGTTTTAGTTTTACTGATTGATTGACGGCTTTGTTTTTCCAAAGCGTCCACTTTATAAACAAAAACACCTCTAAGCTCCTGCCAAATCTCAAAAAATGGTTTGCTTAAATTTTTTTTAACCCAAAATTCATCAGTCGTAATAAAATCATATGCTGTTTTAATTCCATGATGATTAAGCAAGGCACTGGTATTTAACCCAATACCCCAGACTTTTTCAATCAAAGTCTGCTTCAGATAATATTCAATATCCTGTCCGGAAATAATAGTCAGCCCTGAAGGCTTTTTGTATTTTGACGCAATTTTGGCCAAAACTTTAGTTGGTCCAAGTCCCAGAGAAAAAGTTATACCCAGTTCACTTTCTAAATCCTGTTTTATTTTTTTGGCCATTTGCGGATATGTCATTCTTAAAGGCCTTCTCATTCCGGTTAAATCGGCAAAACATTCATCAATGCCATATTCTTCAACTGTTTGAGTATATCGTCTGACAATACTGAAAAGTCTTTGAGAAAATAGGCTATAATTTTCGTAATCAGAATGAATAACTATAATTTTTTGACAAATTTTTTTTGCTTCCCAAACAGGCATGCCACGTTTTATTCCCATAGCCTTGGCTTCATAGCTTAATGAAGAGACAATTCCGCGTTCTTGGCCGGTGACCAAAGGTTTGCCTTTTAAAGAAGGGTTTAGGGCTGCTTCGCAAGATGCAAAAAAACAATCACCATCAACATGCAAAATTGCCTTGGAGAATGAATGGATAGTCAGCATTGAAATGATTTTTAGAGAATAAATTTACTGCTTAATTTTAAATTTTTAATTTCTATCTATATTTTCTAACAACCGCTTTAACAATAGCTTCAATTTTCAATTCGTTCTTTGGATAAATAAGAGGATAATTTTTATTGGCGGCTTCTAAAAAAATCTGGCCGCCTTTTTTTCGGTAATATTTCATGGTCCATTCTCCATCAATTTCAGCAATTACAATATCGCCTAGCTGGGGCGAATTATTCCTTTCAACAATAACCATATCGCCTTGCATAATTCCGGCATCAACCATTGAATCACCTTCAACTTTAAGCAAGAAGCTGGCATCTTTATTGTTAATCAAATATTCATCCAAAGTGATCATATCAGCTAATTCTTCTTCAGCTGGACTGGGAAAACCTGCTTGAACGGTTCCTAAAATTTTAATTTCCCCAAAAAGTTTTTTGGGGATTAATCGACCAGAATCATCTTTTCCCATAAAGCCCTGCTTTATCAGTTTATTAACCAACTTATAGGCTGAATTTTTTGATTTATATTTAAACAACGACATTAATTCGCTGTAAGAAGGCATTCTTTTTTGTTTTTTATAAAAGATTATTATTTTATCTATTTCTGGCATACAAAGATTGGTTATTTTGGAATAATTTATTTAAATTTATTTGACATTATATTAATTATAAGTGAACAAACGTTCACCTGTCAATAGGTAAATAAAAAAACGCTGCAAAGAGCGCTTTTTCAAATAATACTAAACCCTAATCAAATTGTAATTGAAGCATTTTAAAAATTAAATAAGTAATTAATGAAACCACTCCTCCTAAAAAAGCGCCCCAAACCAAATCAACAAAAGTGACCAAGAGCGGCCAATCCTTCAGAGTGGCTAAATTCGTCAAATCATAAGTGGCATAAGTAATTAATCCAAAAAAAGCACCAAAAAGCAAAGCATTAAGCCAGGAATTTTTCTCAACAGCCGGATCAATAACAAAAAATACCAGTCCGGCGCAAAAAAGCACATAAAAAGAAACAGCAGCCGTCCAATTTATGTTTTGCTTTATTAAAAAGCCAATTTGTTTGGCATAAAAGTTTTTGGCAATCAAACCAAGCCAAAGCATATCTATAACTAAAAATACCGGCAGAGCAATTGCATAAAGTTTTAAAAACATAAATTTCTAAATTATTTTTAAATAAACTAAAAAATTATTTAATATTTTTTATTCAACCAAAGCTTTCTTTCTTTTTCCGGAAATTTTTCAATTGCATACCTCAACATGGTTCGCGGCATTTTTTGATAATTTTTTCGTAAAAAATCCTGTTCAACTTTTTTACTTCTATTACCTATCTCTCTTAGCATCCAACCGCATGCCTTGTGGATGAGATCATGTTGATCATTAATAAGGATTTTACATATTTTTAAAGTGTCTTTAAAATCATGATTCCTGATGAAAGTAAGGGTCGCCAAAACTGCAATCCTCCTTTCCCAAAGGCTTTTCGATTGAGACATTTCAAACAAAATGTTTCTCTTCTTGTCTAAAAAATAGTTTCCCAAAATATTCGGAGCAGAAATGTCAACTAAATCCCAATTATTTATATTTTTTGTATTTCTTAAATAGAAATCAACTATTTGTTTTTTGCTTTTTTCTTCAGACTCGCCATATTGGTTCATCAGGATAAACAAAGCAATCTGCCGATTTTCATGGATTTTGCTGTTTAGAAGTTGCTGTAATTCAGATAAGGGAACATTTCCGTAATGCTTTGCAATTTTCCTTAAAATAGAAACCCTAACCCCTAAAAATTTATCACCCTGTCCGTATTCCCCGATACCTGTCTTAAAAAAACGAGAAAGGATTTCTGCCTGTTTTTGGTCAGAAAAATTTTCTAAATCTAATTTTAATTTTTTAAAAAATTGCATTAGATATCGTATTTTTTATAAAATATTTTCTTTCCAGCCTCAACTGCTGCAAAATAAACCAAATTTATGCCGACTATTACCAGCAAAGCAGTTATTGAAAGCAGAGCAAATCCAAAGTAGGCTCTTGCCGGACTAAGTAGAATAATGAGGACTAAGATTGTTGTAATTACGCTTGTAGCAACCAATGTTCGGCTGGATTTGCTCTGCCAAAAAAATTTCCTGGTTCTAATTATAAATATTAAAATTACTTCAGCAATAAAAGAATGCCAAAACCAGCCGGCCTGAAAAATTGGTGATACAAACCCAAATACAATAATTAGAAATCCAAATGTTATAAAATCAAAAAAAGAACTTATCAAACCGAAAAAAACCATAAATTTATTTATCACTTTAATATCCCAACGTTTTGGTTTTTTTAGGTATTCTTCATCAACATTATCTGTTGATATTGCAAGCATTGGCAGGTCGCTTAAAAAATTCAAAAGTAGAATTTGGACTGGAAGCATTGGTATAAATGGTAAAAAAATTGCAGCCCCAACAACTGATACCATATTGCCATAGTTGGAACTAATTGTACAAAAAATATATTTTAAAGTATTGCCAAAAGTTTTACGGCCCTCTTTGATACCATCCACTAAAACTGATAAATTCTTTTGAAGTAATATGATGTCAGACGCTTCTTTGGCTATATCAGTAGCAGAATCAACCGATATTCCAACATCAGCCGCTCGTAAAGCCGGAGCGTCATTTACTCCATCCCCCAAAAAACTGACTGTGTGGCCTTTTTCTTTGAGAGCATTTATAATTTCAAGCTTATGCTGAGGAGTTACTTTGACAAATACATTGGCTGACTTAACCTCCTTTACGAGCCTTTCTTTAGTCATTTTCTGCAATTGTTCGCCACTTATAATTTTGGTAATTTCAAAATTAATTTGTTTCAAGAGGTTCTTTGCAACCGCCTCTGTATCTCCGGTTAAAAGTTTTACCTTAACACCTAGATCATCTAAACATTTTAGAGATGACTTAACTGTCTTTTTTACCGGATCACTAAAAACCAGATAACCAACCAAAGTCATTTCTTTTTCTTCGGTTGTTTCATATTTATCTTTTTTTTCTGTCTCTTTATATGCAACAAGCAAGACCTTTAAGCCTTCGTTTTCCAAATCAAGTACAGTTTTTTTAATTTTGTTTTGAATTGATTTGTTTAGCTGCTTTATTTTTCCGTCAATGTCAATGCTTGTACAAATTGAGATTACCTCATCAATTGCCCCTTTACAAATTATCATTCTTTTTGATTTTTTTTCAACAATAACGCTCATTCTTCTTCTGATAAAATCAAAAACCAGACTGTCAATTATTTTGTAGCTATCTGCCAATTTAAGCATGCTGTTTTTTTTGGCATATTGAAAAATGGCTTCATCGAGCGGATTACCAAAAACATTTTTGGTAATTATAAGGGTATTGCATAATAGTGACATTTCAAAGATTTTTTTGCTATTATTCGTTCCAAAACCATAATAACCATTTAAACTTATATTACCGGCGGTTAGCGTTCCTGTTTTATCAGTACATAATATGTCACTGTTTCCAAGATTTTCAATTGACATCAGCCTTTTTACAATTACTTGCTTTTTGGACATTTTATTGGCACCATTTGCCAAATTTATTGTTATTATAACGGGTAAAAGTTCAGGCGATATTCCAACGGCAATTGCCAACGAGAAAAGCAACGATTGTATCCAATTACCTCTAAGTATGGCTAAAAACAAAAAAACTACAAGCGAAAAAAGTAAAATTATTTTAAATAAAAAAAAGCCTAAATCACTTATGCCTTTTTGAAATTGGGTTTGTTGAGGTTTTATTTGTAAAAGTTTGGCGGTTTTGCCAAATTCTGTATTTTTTCCCGTTGCAATAACAACTCCGCGTCCCGAACCTTGGGAAATATGAGTCCCGGCAAATGCCAAGTTTTGCATTGATTGAGGAAGATAATATTTAACTATATGACGAAAAGATCTTTTTTCAACTGGCATTGATTCACCGGTCAGAATTGACTCATTTACCAACAAATCGTCGGCAAATATTATCCTTAAATCCGCAGGAACAACTTTTCCCATTTCCAACAAAACTATATCACCAACAACCAAATCCTCGGCGTTTATTGATTTTATTTTTTTTCCTCTTACTACAGATGCTTTTACTGAAACTTTTTTTCTTAATTTTGCTATTATTTTTTCGGCTTTATACTCTTGAAAAAAAGATAGCACCGCCGAAACTAGGATTATAGTTATTATTATCAAGGTAGATATAATTTCTCCCAAAAAACCGGATAAAATACTTGCAAATACCAAAATAAGCACCAAGGGATTCTTGAACTGAAGAATAAATATTTTCAATGCCGAGTTTCGGCCTTCCATCGTTAATGAGTTGCTTCCATGCGCCTCAAGTCTTCTTTGTGCCTCCTGAACGTTTAGGCCGTTTCTTTTTGTCTTTAGCTGATCTAGGACTTCATTTGTTGATAACTCCCAAAATTTATGATTAATATTGTTCATAATTAGCCGCCAAAGCCCATTCCCATCATTTTTTGCGCCATTGCTTGTTGGGCTTTTTTTATTGCTTCATTCACACAATCTTTTACTGCTTCACCTGAAACGTTTTCATCCAATAAAGATATTTCTTCAACAACAAGACTACCATTTACCACAGCTTTTACTCCTAACTGTGAGACTTCAAACTTTTGGGCTTTCATTTCTTCTTGCAGTGATTTAAGTTGTCCTAATTGTTTTAGCTTGTCAAACATTATTTTTCCAATTATTTATTAATTTGTAAAATTCACAAGATATAAAATAAAGAGGTCCTAACATAAAATAAACCATTTTCATCCATAAGGGGGCATGCATACAATCGCAAATCGGTAAACCTTTATACCCCGCTGCGGCCAAATTATGAATATTAAAAAAATGATATCCTAGCGTCTCGACAATTATCAGTAAAGTCCAGTATAAAAACGAAAAAATAAAAAATTTATCGATAAAATTAGTATTTATTTTTTTAAATAGAAAAAGATAAATACTATAAACTAAAAATAAACCAAATGACCATGCCAGAAAAGGAAACCAAGCAAATTCTCCTATTTTAAAAAAAATATGATTATATGCATACTGACTTTTGCCAAAATAAATCCAAACAAAAGATACCATAAAGGCAATAAAAAATCGGCTCAATAAATTTTTTTTAGCTTGATTCAGATGTTTTTACCTCTTGGCTTTTAATAATCTTTTAACCATCCCAATTTTATTAGCACTGCCTAGAACCTTATTCTTGTGATAAATATAATCGGCGTATGCTTTAATAAATATTTTGCCGGGAATGCGCAGGTCAAAAACTTCGGGCTGTTTTTGAAAAATTTCGCGGTGAACTCTACACCAAACCAGCCTGCCATCAGTATCAATATTGACTTTGGTCACTCCTAATTTTGCCGCTTTTTTAAACTCTGATTCATCAACTCCTTTGGCTCCTTTCAATTTTCCGCCAGCCGCATTAATTCTTTCAACTTCTGCTTTGGGCACAGAACTACTGCCGTGCATTACCAACGGAAACCCGGGCAAAAGTTTTTTAATTTGACTGATTACCTCAAAATGCAGTCCCTGACTGCCGCTGAATTTATAAGCTCCATGACTGGTGCCGATTGCGCAAGCCAAACTGTCGCAGCCTGTTTTTTTTACAAATTCTTCCGCTTGTTTTGGATCGGTCAACCTGGCATCTGCTTCATCTATGGATATGTCTTCTTCAACTCCGCCCAGTTGGCCAAGTTCGGCTTCAACTGAAATCCCCTTTTTATGAGCCAGCTTTACAATTTTTTTTGTAATTCTGATGTTTTCTTTAAAATCCTTATCAGAAGCATCAATCATTACTGAACTATAAAAACCGCTTTTAATTGCATCAATACAGGTCTCTTCATCACCATGATCTATATGGACAGCGAAAATCGCTTCCGGAAATATTTTTTCAGCTGCCCTAATCATTGCTTCAAGAAGCCTTTTGTCGGTATAATTTCTGGCCCCTTTGGAAATTTGTATTATAAAAGGGGCTTTACTCTGAATATTCCCCAAAAAAAGACCCATAATTTGTTCGGCGTTATTTATATTGTATGCCCCTATCGCATATTTACCGTAAGCATGCTTAAAAAGTTTTTTTGTTGAAACAATCATATTTTTGAATAATTAAGAAGTAAGAATTAAGAATCAAGGGAAATAAAAAGTATCCCTAATTCTTATTTTTAGCTTTATGATGCGTTGTAATATATCTAACAGTTCCAGACTTCATTCTCATAACTACCGAATTTGTAATAATTCTGTCTTTTTGAAAAATTACTCCCTTAAGAATTGGGCCTTCAATTACGCCGGTTGCAGTGAATGTAAGATCATTTCCTTTGGCTAAATCTTTGGTATGAAAAACTTTATTAAAATTATTAATATTTGCCTTTTTTAGGCATTTCTTTATTTCTATTTTATCTTTTTCACTTCTTGGTTTAAATCTGCAAATTATACCGCCATTATAAATTCTTAGCGCAACAGCGGCTAAAACCGCTTCGGTACTGCCGCCAATGCCCATTAATAAGTCAATTCCCGACTCGGGAATGCAAGTGGCAATAGCAGCGGCCACGTCACCGTCCGTAATAAGCCTTACTCTGGCTTTGGCGCACCTAATTTCTTTTATAAGATTCTCATGTCTTGGCCGGTCCAATACTACTACTGTAACTTCGCCGATGCTTTTTCCTAATGCTTTAGCGGTTCTCCTTAAATTTTCCCTAATTGGTAAGTCTAAATTAATAGCCTTGGCCGCTTTCGGCCCGGCGGCAATTTTCTCCATATAAGTATCAGGCGCATGCAAAAGAGTGCCTTTGGGTCCGGCGGCAATTACTGCTATGGCATTATATCTACCCCAAGCAACGCTATCTGTACATTCCAGCGGATCAATGGCTAAGTCCATTTTAGGCTGCGGTGACTTGCCAACAATTTCGCCAGTGTAAAGCATTGGCGCCTTGTCTTTTTTCCCTTCGCCTATGACAACACTGCCGCAAAACTTGATTTGATTAAACCTGGCACGCATTTCTTTGACAGCGGCGCCATCGGCTTTTTTCTTATCACCACGTCCCATCCAAACAGAAGCAGCAATTGCCGCTGCCTCGGTGACGCGGACAAATTCCAAAGCTAAATTTCTATCCATAATAAATCATTTTTAAATAATATTTTTAACTTATTATAATTACTTAGTTTCCAGAATCTAACGCAACAGCGTTATTAATTAGTTCATTAAA
>CAZCCC010000016.1:0-30347 GCA_964497245.1 uncultured Gammaproteobacteria bacterium
CCAATAAATTCATTGAAATATCATTCAAGGCTGTTCCATTTGCTTTCTAAAGCCCAAATTTAAAATTGAGCCGCGTAAGCGATCCACCCCAAAACAAATAAAACAATAATAATTGACAAAAAAGAGAACCCTAAAAATTTACCAGCTTCAATAAGACTTTGGACACGCGGTTTTGGTTGATGGCGATAATTATGGCTTAAATAAGGCATATATATTCTGAATATTAATTATTCAAAATGATTCTGTATGAATTTCATTAGGTCTTTTTCTAAAACCCTATAGGTTTTATGGCCAATTTTAGCTGCCCGAAGTTTTTTTGCACCAACCCAGCGATAAACTGTTTTCTGGCTTACCTTCATTATTTTTGCCACATCTTCTAATGTAAGAATTCCGTAATTGCCCACAAATCAATTTAATATTTAGTTAACTTATTTTATTTTAATTATAAATAATATGTCTTCCATTGTCAATCATAAGTTATACACAGTATATCTTTGTCTATTTTATGGATATATACTAAACTATAGTTCATCATTGTCTTTCATTGTCTAATTCAAAATAATAAAAAATAGCTGTTTATAGCTATTTTCTTTTGCCTACTAATTTACTATGAAAAAATTTTGATTTCTAAATTAATATTCAAAATTTAATTACTCTAAAATTCCATCCAAGTTAACATCATACAAAATCTGTTATGAAAAAATTTTGATTTCTAAATTAATATTCAAAATTTAATTACTCTAAAATTCCATCCAAGTTAACATCATACAAAATCTGTTCGGAAACCAAACGATACTCAATAATTTCTTTTACATCAAACCAAAGCCTAATTTCCCTTTCTGTTTCTTCTGGTTTATCAGTACAATGAACCAGATTTCTTACTGCCCTGTTATCTATGCTTGATAATGGATAAGAATCTATTGTAAAATCTCCCCTAATTGTTCCAACATCAGAAGTTAACGGCTCAGTTCCGCCAACAAGCTTTTTAACTATTCCAACCGCACTATTCCCTTCTATAACCATGGCTAAAACCGGTCCGGAAGTTAAAAAATTAACTAAGGCCTGTATAATGTCTTTACCATACTGGATTGGCTCTTTATCTATTGTTAAACCTTGGCTTTTTCTGTCTTCAACTATTCTTTTTCCTTTTTCTAAAAACCACTTATCATCTTTATGGTAATGCTCCCAGCATTGCTTTTCATTTGGCACTAAAAATTTAAAAGCAACAAATTTCAGACCTGTTTTCTCAATCCTTGAGATAATTTCCCCCATCAAAGTACGCTGTATGGCATCCGGCTTAAGAATTACCAATGTTTTTTCTTTTTTTAATTCTTTAATCATTTTTTATAAATTATAACTTAAAAATCAATTCTTTTCTTACCTATTTTAAATATGACCTCACTTTTTCAACGACTTGAGTTGGAGTCATTGAAGCCTTGACTATATAATCATCTGCACCTAGCTTTTTGCCTTTCTCAATGTCGGATTCTTGCCCGAGGTTTGAGAGCATTAAAACCGGAATATTCTTTGTCCTTACATCATTTTTCAATTCTGTTAATACGGCAAAGCCGTCCATTTTAGGCATCATTATATCCAATAAAATGACATGGGGCAGTTCTTTTTTAGCCTTTTCTAGCCCTAAAATGCCATCTTCAATAATTTCCAAATTAAGCCCTTCCTGCTGAAATTTAAAATTATACATTTCAGCCAACTCATTATCATCCTCAATTAATAAAATTTTTATCTCATTACTCATGATGTTATAATAACAGAATTTAAAAATTTTTCAAGGGTCGGGCGGCTAAAACTCAAAAACAAAATCCCCACTCAAATTAGTTTGAAAAATTTCTGCTCTCAGACTTTTCAAACTATCAACTGTCGCTTTGTGAGGGTGGCCGAATTTATTATTTTCTCCACAGGAGATAACAGCCTTATTAGGATTTACGGCCTTCAAAAAATCATAGCTATTGGCAGTATCTGAACCATGGTGACCAACTTTTAATATATCGGCACTCAAATCAAGACTTGTTTTAACCAGACTTTCCTCATCCTCGTAATCACCTGCCAACAAGATTTTAATATCGCGATAAATCAGTTTGAATACGATTGAAGCATTATTTAGATTATTAATTTTTTTGGATTCAAGGCTTAAATTGGGGAAAAAAATCTCCAGCTCAACTCCGTCATTAAGGGAAAAAATCCTCTGTTGGTCAATAATTTCAAGCGGAATATTTTTCTCTCTGATTTTATCAAGCCAAGCGAAATAATCAGATGAAGAATATAGAACACCTGTCGTAAAAATCTTTTTGACTTTGTAGCGATTTAAAACTTCAACCAAACCAATAATATGGTCAGCATGTGGATGGGTCAAAATCATCAAGTCAATCTGCCTCTCATAAAAAGGCAGATACTCTCCAAGCTTATATACAACTTTGTTGTCTGATCCGCCGTCAATTAAAATATTATAACGATTGGGGGTGCGAATTAAAATTGAATCCCCTTGTCCGACATCAAAAACATAAAAGCCGAAGCTTGGGGATTTGTATTCAAAATAAACTGTAAAAAACAAAAACAAAATAACCGATCCGATGGTTAAATAAAAATAAAAAATTATTTTTTTAGCTTTATTCATATTAAAAATCTAAAGAAGCCCAAGGAATTAAAGAAAGAAATTCAACAATCTTGATCAAATAGCTTAAAGTCAGCGAAACCGGCCAGAAAAAAAATTGCTTTTCAAAAATAAGCCCCATAAACATTGCGAAAAATCCGCTGATCATCATATAGGGCAAAGCCGGCAAGACCAGCAGATTGGCAAGCGGTCCGATCAATGACAAACGGCCGAAATTATAAATTATCAGCGGCGTTGTTGCAATCTGGGCTGACAATGAAACCTGAAATGATTCTTTTACCCCGAGCGAATTGGGAAATTTTTCAAATAATTTTTCAAAAAAAGGCAAAAAATAAATCAAGCCTAAAACCGCGCAAAAAGAAAGTTGAAATCCAATATCATCCCGCAAAATTTTTGGATTTATAAAAATCATCAAGCCAGCGGCAAAAAGTACGGTATTGACTGAACGGCTGAGACGTCCGGTATATATTGCCAAAATTGCCAGCCAGCCCATCAAAGCGGCTCTTACGGCCGATGGCGGAAATCCGACCATGGCGACATAACCGGCTAAAACCAAAGTGACCAACCAAAACGCTTTTTTGCGCGGCAGATAAAAAGCCAATGCCAATTTCATAAAAATTGCGGTAATAATTGTAATATGCAAACCGGAAATTGCTATTAAATGGCTGGTGCCGGTAATACTGAATTTGTCCGAAAGATCCTGGGGTACTCCCCTTTTTGACCCGAGAAGAATTGCGGAAAACAAGCTGGCCTGCGGTTCGGGCAAATTAGAATTTATTATTCGTTGAAGCTTTGCCTTAAAATCAAAAATTTTTGTTAATAGCCAATCGCCGTTGCCGCGGTTGATTAGTTTAATTCGCGGATATGAACAAATCAAATATATACCGTCTTTTGCCAAATATCTGTCATATCTGAAATCATTAAAAGATTCCGGTCTCTTTAATTTGCAGCTTACCTCAATTAAATCGCCGTATCTATATTCTGGATATAAAGAAGCACTTACTAAAATTTTTCCCTCAAATCCTTCAATTGGCTTTATTGTCAATTTTACATGATTAATCCTTTTATCCGGCTTATCAATTATTACTCCTTGAAATATTTCGTATTTGCCGTAATAGCTGCTATCTTTTATTTCATCTTTAAAAAAAGTTAAAAAAGCGGTAATAATAATAAAACAAACAAGAAAAAACTGGAAAATTTTACTTTTTGAATTAAACATAAATTGAAAAAACCTGATTATTACCATTTCATATTGACAATTTTATGATTTGGCATCATATTAAAGATAGTGTTGCTTTTATATTTTCTTAGTCTCAGAAATAAGGAGATTGAACATGAATAAATTATTTGTTCCTTTGACTCCAGAAAGTGAAAAATTGGTGCGCTCAAGGCGCGCTTGGCCACAAACTCCGGAAGAACTCTCAATAAAAAATATTCTTCAAAGAACAGAGATGGACAGCCCGCTGAATGTAAACGGCACCCGTGAAGAGTTTCGCCTTCCACCTGAAGAAGAAGAGGCTGATCCTCATCATACTAAGCGGGTATTGCATTACATACATTGCGGCCGAGCGCAGGAAATAGGCATGTTTTTTGATTTGGCTTTTTCCCTGGAAAATGTCCACGGAGCAAATCTTTGTACCGGCTGTGATGTAAAATCACTGCCCGTTGAACTGCGAGTTGCAATATTAATGACCCATTTGGAAATGATGCTGGACATTTGGATAAAATATCCAGTCCAGTTTTGTCAAGTATTCAAACTCAGTGCTTAGCGCTGGGTTTTTTTAAAAAAACATCAACCTAAAAGGTTGACGCTATGTTGATTTTTATTTAATTTCTTATCTTCCTTATCTTGCCTGCCTGGCGGCAGGCTGAAAACTTATCTCACTTACTACGTGCCTATTTCCCAACTCGCCAGATATTTTTCCTGCTCTAGTGTCAGCTTATCAATATTGATTCCCATTGACTTTAATTTTGATTTGGCAATCCAATTTTCTATTTTGTCTGGTATATAATAAACTTTATTCTGCAATTTTTTGTAATTTTTAATTACATATTCAGTGGCCAAAGCTTGCGTGGCAAAACTCATATCCATAACTGAAGCCGGATGGCCTTCGGCAGCCGCCAAATTAATAAGCCTACCTTCACCCAAAAGATAAATCCTTTTTCCGCCGGGCAAAATATATTCATCAACAAAATTCCTTACATTCTTTTTGACATTTTTGGCTATTTTCTTTAAACCTACCAAATCAATCTCAACGTCAAAGTGTCCTGAATTGCAGACAATTGCCCCGTCTTTCATTTTCTTAAAATGTTCTCTTCTAATAACATGAATATCGCCGGTCAAAGTGCAAAATAAATCACCGACTGCTGCTGCTTTGAACATTGGCATAACTCTAAAGCCATCCATTGCCGCTTCCACCGCCTTAATTGAATCAACTTCGGTAATAATTACATTTGCCCCCATTCCACGCGCCCGAGAGGCAAAACCACGTCCGCACCAGCCATAGCCGGCAACAACCACATTTTTTCCGGCAAATAAAGTATCAGTCGCCCTAATTATCCCGTCTAAAGTTGATTGTCCTGTACCATAGCGGTTATCAAACAAATTTTTGGTTTTGGCATCATTTACCGCAATAATCGGCACTAAAAGCTTACCTTCTTTTTCCAAAGCTTTTAGGCGAATTACACCGGTCGTTGTTTCTTCCATTGAGCCTTTAACTTTAAAGGCTTGATTTTTGTATTTAGTGTGAAGTAAAGATAATAAATCAGCGCCATCATCCATTGTAATATCAGGTTTATGGCCGATGGCGGCAATCAAATTGTTGTAATAGCTTTTTTTGTCCTCGCCGCATTTGGCAAAAACTTTGATACCGTAATTTTTAACCAAGGCAGAGGCAACGTCATCTTGGGTTGAAAGCGGATTGGAAGCACAAAGCAAAACATCAGCTCCGCCGGCTTTTAAGGTTCTGACTAAATTTGCGGTTTCACAAGTGACATGCAGGCAGCAGGAAACTTTCAAACCCTTTAATGTTTTATCCTTGGCAAAACGTTTCTTGATTTCACCTAAAACCGGCATATCGCGCTGTGCCCATTCAATTCGCTTTCTGCCTTCAGGGGCTAATTTTATGTTTTTGATGCTGTAGTTCATTTTAAATTGTTTTAATTTTAAATTTGTTCTCAATACTATTGATGCGCTTCTCTAACCTTGGATGAGAATCGTGAATATGAACTATCCATTCCTTAGTTAAATAAAAATCAACTTTCTGCGCTAAACCGTCAACAGTAGTTGTTAAATCTTCAACTTGTTTCTTAGTCGCTAAAGAGCAAGTCTTTTCTTCAAGACGCTCAACTATTACTCGATCTAAAATTTCTTCAAATTATTTTGGTGTTAATTCCATAGTTTTGTCATTAATAATTAATGACGCTATGTTGACCCCACACCTATTTTACTCATTAATGTTAAAACTAAATAATTCACATTATTAAGTAGAAAAGTTTATCCTTAATAAGATTGATAAGTAAAATAGGTGCGGGGTTGATTTTAGTATTGTTATATTATCACCTATTTAATTTTCTGACAATGCCCTTATTTGCATCAACTTCAACAAAGTCGCCGTCTTTCAACAATTTAGTAGCCGTAACAGTACCAATAATACAAGGTTTTTTTAATTCTCTTGCTGTAATTGCCGCATGACAAAGTATGCCGCCTCCATCAGTAACAAATCCGGAAGCTTTTTTCATTAATAGCAAAAATTCCGGCCGCGTCATTCCGCTAACCAAAATTTCCCCTTTCTTAAAATTATTAACTTGCTGGGGGTCAAATACTATTCGCACCCTCCCCTTAACTTTTCCCGGATATGCTATATTACCTTTTATACTCCCTTTTTGTATTTTTTTATTAACAATTTTTTCAATTTCATTAACTTTATTACCGGTAAAAATTTTCATGCCCGAACTATCAAACAAGATGGCAGTTGATTTATAACGATCATTCAGAATACTTTTGTCAGGTAAACTTTTCTTATTAGCTAAAAATAAAGAAAATTCGTCATTAACGGTAGAAAGAATAAAATTCGCATCAATTCCCGTTTTTTTGCTGCATATTTTTGCCAGCTCCCGCATAAAATCTTCTGATTTAGTAAAAACAGGTTCGGCATAAATCCTTGCTTTTTCTAATATTGGTAAATATTTTTTTAGAAGCTCTGGCTTTAAAAAATCTACAACAACTTTTACTTCTATATGCGATGGGTAATATTTATCAATTAATAAATCCTGAAATTTATTATATTGTTTAATATTTATATCTTTACCAAAATGACTACGTGTAAAAATCAAAAAATCATCAGTTGCTTTTTTTAAATTACGACAAATCGTCTCTATAAGTCCAGGGTCTGATTCAATTTTTTTCTCTAATTTTTTGGCAAAAATTTCTTTTATTGACTGCCTCTGGTAAGCCCAGCTTCTGCCTTTATTCGATATAATGACTGTTTGATCAACATATTTATCAATTTCTTTGCTAAATGGTCGACGGCAGTAAAAATGACCAAAATAAGAAAAAGAAAGAATACTCCAGCTTCCCGCCCATTGAACAATCCAATCCGAATAATTAAAATCTTCAAGCTTCATATTTTAATTATTACTATAAAAATCTAAATTAGTTAATAATATTATAGTTCTTCTCCAAAATTTTGTCGATACCTCTTTTTAAATTCCAGCCAAGTAAACCGATGCGTCTGCGTGCCGTATTTTTCCACGGTGTAGACAGAAACTAACCCAGCTAATCTACCGACCTTATCTAACGGCCAACCTTTCAGCAAGCCAAAAATCAAACCGGCCCGATATGCATCTCCCGCTCCGGTTGGATCTGAAGTATTTTTTGGCTTGGCCGATGGAATTTTATAAACTTTATTTCCTTGCTTTATTATTGAACCTTTCTCACCCAACGTAGTCACTAAAATTTCAGTCTTTTTTGCTAAATCACCATTTTTCCAGCCGGTTTTTTTGCTGATTAAACTTATTTCATAATCATTGCCAATTAAAACTTTGCAACCTGAAATTGCCTGTTTAAGCTGCTGGCCTGAAAGTGAAGTTGTTTGTTGACCCGGATCAAAAATATATGAAGTTTTTGTCTGTTTAAAAAGTTTTGGTAACTTCACCATATCTATTGGGTTTTGAGGTGAAATAATAGCCAAATTAGCTTTTAGCTTATAGCTGTTGTTAATTTTTAACTTTGAGGTAATTGGCTGCAACATAGCACCTGGATAAAAACCAGTGATTTGACTATCAGCCTGATCGGTAATAATATATGCGCTTGCAGTTTGTTGACCCGATAAAATTCTAATTTTGGAAATATCAATTTTATTTTTTTTTAGCCAAGCTTCATATAAAACAAAATCTTTCACTCCAACATTTGCTAAAATTTTTGGGCTTAATCTCAACAAAGAAAGATTATAGGCAATATTGCCGGCAGTTCCACCAAAACTTTCTTTTAAATTATTAATAAAAAAAGAAACATTCAAAATATGAATTTTATCCGGCAGAATATTATCCTTGAAATATCCGGGGAAATTCATTATACGATCGTAGGCAATAGATCCGGTAACTAATATTTCTTGTTTCATAAATTATTTTTAGTTAGTACAGCCTACCCTTAATAGGTCCAAGAATCACAAAAACTCGCTTATGCAAATATTTATATTTTTATGCTGGCGAAATTTGCTTTCATTTGCTTATTATAATCCTAAAATAGAATAAAAACAAGCCGAGGTATTTCTGTCCCGGTCTTGTTTTAATATCTTAATTTTTTATTTTCTTAATTTCTTATTTTTACAAATTCAAATATCTTTTCAGCTCTCTTGATGTTACTTCGGTTCTTTGTTCATCAATCTCCATGCATTTGGCATTAATAAACCTGTCCAATGTATGCTTGGTGATAGAATTTACAATTACTTCATCCTTACTCAATTCATCAATTGCTTCCTGAAGAGAACCGGGCAGACTAAAAATTTCCAATTCTTGCTTTCTGCTACCGTCTAAATGATAGATATCTTCTTCAACTGCTTTGGCCAACGTAATATCATTTTTAATCCCGTCTAAGCCGGCTTCTAATATTGCCGCAAAGGCTAAATAAGGATTACAAGAAGGATCGGGCGACCGAAGCTCAACTCTGGTTGATTGCTCGCGACCGGGAGTAAAGCGCGGTATTCTGATAAGCGCCGAACGATTCATCTGAGCCCAACAGATGTTGACTGGAGCTTCATAACCCGGAATCAATCTTTTGAAAGAATTGGTAGTTGGATTGGTTAAAGCGGTAAAGCCTCGGCTGTGTTTCAATAATCCGGCAATAAACTGATAGGCAATCTTTGAAAGCTTATAGCCATTATTATCTTCATAAAACAAATTATTGCCTTTCGAATCAAATAAACTCAAGTGAACGTGCATGCCGGATCCATTTATGCCGGCAAACGGCTTTGGCATAAAAGTTGCATTAACACCATAGCCTTGGGCAATCGCCTTGATTGTAGTTTTTAAAGTAATAATATTGTCTGCTGTGTTCAAGGCATCAGCATAGCGAAAATCTATTTCATGCTGTCCGGGTGCAACTTCGTGGTGCCCGGCTTCAATATTTATGTTTAACTCAGATGAAGCATTTATAACATCTTCGCGAATTTTTGAAGCAATATCAAAAGGTGAAAAATCAAAATAGCCACCATAGTCATGAGGTACCGGAGTTAGATTACTGTCTTTTTGCAGTAGAAAAAATTCAAGTTCGGCACCAACATTTAAAATATATCCCTTTTCTTCTGCCTTTTTCATTGCTTGCCGTAAAATATAACGAGGGTCGCCACTAAACGGTTTTAAATCAGGCCCATAAACATCACATATTATTCTGGCTGCTTTATTTTCTTTTGTGCTCCATGGTAAAGTGCAATATGTTTTTACATCAGGCATCAACAACTGATCACTCTCCGCGATTCTGGCAAACCCTTCAATTGATGAGCCGTCAAACCAAATTCCTTTTTCCAATGCCCCTGGCAGCTGTTCGGTGGGAATAACCACATCTTTTGGTACACCCAATATGTCTGTGAACTGCAAATGAATGTATTTAATATTGTCTTTATTTACTTTCTCTAGAAGTTTTTCTTTGGTCATACAGATTTATAAAATTTATAAAATTAAAAAAGGCGTCAAAATTTATTGGACGTCTTTGTCTGGACTTATTTGGCACGCCTTTGTGCCTTTTCTTAACAAAATAAATATATCATACGTCTAAAAAAAACTCAAGCCTTAAATGTGGATATCTCAAATCTTAAAAACTAAACAATAACTTCTAAAGCCAAAATAACGGCCTCTGCCACTTCTTTTAGTGATTTGCGCCTGTCCATGCTTTTTTTAACCAGCATTTTATGAGCCTGCTCTTCGGTAAACTTATTTTGCTTTATTAAAATCGCTTTTGCCTTATTTACAAGTTTTTGCGTTTCCAAAGCATCTTTTAAAATATTGGTCTCGGAAATTAAGCGTGAAACTTCCAAAATTCCGCCCAGCTGCTTGCCGATTATTTCCAAAAATTTTATATCTTTTTTAGAATATTTTTTTGATTTTTTGTGCTGGACATTTATAACTCCGATTACGCTGTTTTTAAAAATTATCGGTACTGACAAAAATCCCTCAAATTTATCTTCGGGAAGATTTGAAAATAATTTAAATCTCTTATCATTATAGGCTTTGCTGGAAATTGCAACCGTTTTTTTGGTTTCCGCCACCCAGCCGGTAATCCCCTCACCGACTTTCATTTTTATCTTTGCCAAATTAGAATGATGGGGTTTTTGAGAAGCCTTTAAAATCACTTCATCTCCGGAAATCAAATAAATAAAACAGGAATCAGCTTTGGTAATTTTGCCTATAATTTTAGCAATGTTATTCAAAATTTCTTTCAAATCAAAGCCATTGCCTATCGTATCAATAATCTCTTGCAGAATTGCAAGCCTATTTTTTAAATTAGAATCATTATTTTTTGCCATGAATATAAAATTATTATATTTTACTGAACCATTCGGTTGTTTTCTCAATTCCTTCTTTTAGACTGATATAAGGAGTCCAACCCAATAATTCTTTAGCTTTTGAATTATCAGCCAAGGTGTCATGGGGCTCAATTTTCGGTGATAAATTCTCTTTATCACCACCTAGTCTTTTGGCAATCTCATTGACCGAATAATTGTTTCCCGCTCCGATATTTATCACTTCGCCTTTGCCAACTTTAGTGCTTTGGCTGGCTGAAATATTTGCCGAAACCACGTCGGAAACAAAAGTAAAATCACGAGTCTGGGTTCCGTCTCCCCAAATAGTCATTTTTTTACCTTCCTTTTTCTGCCTCAAAAATACCGCAATAACAGTAACATAAGCCCCTTCAAAAGCCATGCGCGGCCCATATACATTAAAATAACGCAAGCTGACCGTTTCCAAGCCATAAAGCAGGGAAAATAAATGAGCGTAATGTTCGCCGACATATTTATGAAGGCCGTATGGGCTCATTGGCATCGGCAAAAAATTTTCCCTTAAGGGCAAAGTTTGCGTATCACCATAAGCTGAAGAAGAAGCTGAGTAAATAAATCTTTTTACCTTAGCATCTCTGGCAGCCAATAAAACATTCAGGGTACCATTAATATTGGCATTATGACTTTCAATCGGGTTTTCAATAGACCACTGGACTCTTGGCAAAGCGGCAAGATGAAAAACATAATCAATACCAACAAAATGAGGTTTGATTTCATCCAAGTTGGTAATATCGGCCTGGACAAATTTTGCTTTTGGGTTAATGTTTTCTTTTTTTCCGGTTGAAAGATTATCAAGCACTAAAACTTCATTTCCCTGATTTATAAGTTCATCCACTAAATTAGAGCCAATAAACCCCGCACCACCGGTTACAAGTGTTTTACTCATATAAATTTTATTATTAGATTTAATTTCTTAATTTATTAATTTCTTATTTTTTATTCATTTCTAATTACTTGCCTAAAATACTCAATCGTCTTTTCCAACCCTTCATTCAACTGAACTGTCGGCTGCCAGTCAAATTTTTGTTTTGCCAAATTAATATCGGGCTTTCTCTGTTTTGGGTCGTCCTGAGGTAAATCTTTATAAATAATTTCACTTTTACTTCCCGTTAAACCGATTATTTTTTCAGCTAATTCTTTTATTGTAAATTCTTCGGGATTTCCTAAATTAACCGGTCCAGTCCAGCCGTCTGAATTCATCATTTTATAAAGACCTGATACAAGGTCGGAAACATAGCAAAAAGACCTTGTTTGACTACCTTCACCATAAATAGTTATATCTTTTCCCTTCAAGGCCTGAACAATAAAATTGGACACTACCCGACCGTCTTCCCAAGACATATTAGGGCCATAGGTATTAAAAATTCGCACAACTTTAATTGGAATTTTAGCCTCGCGGTGATAGTCAAAAAATAAAGTTTCCGCACAGCGCTTTCCTTCATCATAACAAGCTCTAGGACCAATTGGGTTAACATTGCCATTATAACTTTCCGGCTGAGGATGAATATCGGGATCACCATAGACTTCTGAAGTTGAGGCTTGTAATACCTTTATCCCACCTAATTTTTTTGCCAAGTCCAAACAGTTAATTGCTCCCATTACATTTGTCCTAACTGTTTCAATTGGAGTTTTTTGATAATGAACCGGCGAAGCCGGACAGGCTAAATTATAAATTTGATCAACCTTTACTTCAAAAGGAACGGTAACGTCATGTTTTAAAAATTTAAAATTTGAATTATCTAAGAAAGGTTCAATATTTCTTTTTTGACCGGTAAAAAAATTATCCAGACAGATAACATGGTTATTTTGATCCAATAGATATTTACAGAGGTGCGAGCCGATGAATCCGGCTCCGCCGGTGACTAGAATTTTCATATTTATTTTTTTCTGATAATTAAGACATTTTTCACAAAAGGAGTTTTCGAATTAGAAGCTATTTCAATAGTAATATCTTCTCTCTTTTTTAATGACTTAATCACATGTCTAACATAAGACTCCAGTTTATTTAATTTCTTTTTCAAATTTCTGTTATATTTACCAAGAGAAATTCCCTTTTTTTCCATTTCATATTTAGCAAGAGAACTCGGAACATATTTATTTTTCTCTCTCATAGTATCATGCAGATTACTGACTGGACTAATTCTAGCCTGACCGCTTGATTTTAAAACTCTAACAACTTCGTTAAAAAAATCTTCAACTTCTTGCTGAGATTCCGAATATAATGGACAGCTACTACTAGCCACAACAATATCAACTGTCCCATCCTTAAAAGGCAATATTTCATTATTAGCTACGATTCTGTGGTCTGGCGGTGTAGATATAATATTGTGCTCAGAACCAACTTCCACTCCTCTTGCCTTCATATATTATATTTCGGGATCTAAAATTTCATTACCTGGTAATGGCAACTTATCATACAACATATCAACAGCATATGCTTTGTCGGAAATATTTTCCCTAAGAATTGTTGCAATGAAATCGCTGGATCCTGCACCTAAATCAACTATAACTTTACCCCTTAAATACTCTTTTAATTCAGCTTCTTCCAAATCGAAAATACGTCGATACTGCTCAAAACTTCTACCAGTCACTGGAACATTTTCGAATTGATACCTTAAACTTTCCGGCTCAAAGCGTAAATTTCCTTCTCTTTTCATAAAATATTAATATATTAAGCGAAATTTGACTTTAATTTTTAATTTAAAATTTAGATATTAGATTTATCTAATGTTACTTATCTTGCTTACTAATGTATCTTAAATAACTTTCCACAAATCCGTCAAGTTCCCCATCCAAAATAGCCTGCGGGTCTACTGTCTCAAATTCAGTCCGATGGTCTTTGACCATCTTGTATGGCTGAAGGACATAAGAACGAATTTGGTTACCCCATTCAGCGGCCAAGACTTCTCCCTTGATTTTAGAAAGTTCTTCACCTTTAGCAGCTTCCTGAAGTTTTAGAAGCTTTGCTTGTAAAATTTTCATAGCGATCTTTTTGTTTTGCAGTTGCGATCTTTCGCTTTGGCATTTTATCATAATACCACTGGGTAAATGAGTAATTCTGACTGCTGAATCGGTTGTATTAACGCTTTGTCCACCATGACCGCCGGAGCGAAAAACATCAATTTTCAGATCCTCCGACTTAATCTCCAATTCCTCATTTTCCTCCAAAATTGGCATCACCTCAACCAAAGCAAAAGAAGTATGCCTCATTTTTTCAGCATCAAACGGCGAAATCCTAACCAAACGGTGAACACCGGCTTCAGACTTAAGGCTACCATACGCTAAATAACCAGTAGCTTCAACCATCACACTTTTTACCCCTGCTTCCTGTCCCTTAGTCTCATCAATTAGACTGACGCTAAAGTTTTTTTTCTCACAATAGCGCAAAAGCATACGTAAAAGCATTTGAGCCCAATCCTGAGCCTCAATTCCGCCTGTACCGGCATGGACGGAGAAAATTGCATCACAATAATCATACTTACCGGAAAATAAAAAAAGTCTTTCAAGCTTTTCAAATTTATCAATTAGTTTTTTTGATTCCCTTACTAAATCCTTCTTTAATGTCTTATCTTCTTCATAAGCAGCCACCTTGGCAATCTCTAAATTATCAACAGTCGCTTTTTGCAAATCCTGCCAATCTTTTATGTTTATTTTTAAGCTGTTTAACTTCTGTAAAACTGATTTAGCCCGACTTTGGTCTTGCCAAAAATCAGACGTATTTATTTCTTTCTCTAATTTTTTTACTTCAACTTCCTGCCCATCAAGGTCAAAGTAACCTCCATGCGGCTGAAATTTTATTCTCCAACTCTTTTAATTTTTCAATTATTTCTTTCATAAATTATTTAACACAACCGGCGGTTTTAATAAATTTTTCGTTAATCGGGCAGATACAGAAATTACCAAGCTTATTTCTATGCCACCTGCCACTAGTAGCTTCACAAAGTTTTTTTTCTTTCTCTGTCTCAGATACTTGTCCAAAAGATAATCTTTCACAATGACTGAAAGACAAATCGCTGCACGTTGAGCAAGAAGGCTTAAATACTCCAATGCAATAATCTCGAAGAAAACACTGATCTTCTTCTAAAATATCATTACAGGAAACCATCTTGGAATTATACTTGTTTATTAGCCTTTCGGTAAAATCCCGATACAAATATATAAAAACACCACCAACCATGGCAACTGATATAAAAATTGAAAAAATTATAATTGTCCGCTTATTCATATATTTTTATTAATTTATTTATATTAAAAAGCATTAACCCTTTGATACCCTTTCATCCAAAGATTCCGATTTATTCAAATTTTAAATAAAAACTTTTCTAAACTTTTAATCTTGCCCGCGCGGTTGATTTTTATTCCTTCATTCTTTAAAATTAAGATTTTTTTCTTTGTACCCAACTGATAACCTCCGACAATGCCATTTGATCTTACTACCCGATGACAAGGAATCTTGATTAAATCATTATTTTTGTTTAATACATTGCCGATTGACCTGCAAGCTTTCGGATAACCGGCTTTTTCCGCTAAAATTTTATAGGTTAAAACTTTACCTTTCGGAATACACTTAACTTGATTTAAAACTCTTACCGAAAAATTTCTCATTTTAATCTGTATTTGGCAAAATTAAATTTTCAACCTCAACTGTCTCTTTGCCAAAATTAATAATCTGGCTATAAGATTCGTAAAAAGGCTTGACCGACTCCCTTATTAAAGGCGGAAGATAAATTAAACCTAATAAAACTGGGATTAATATTATTAAAATTTTAATTACCCCAAAAACTCTCTGCCAAGTCACCCAGCTGCTGATTTTTTTCGTCATTTTGTAAAGTTTTTTGGAAACTTTCAAATTCTCCTGCAATAATTTCTGCAATTCTTTTTGTGATTCAAAATCTTTTTCAATTTTTTCTTCCCTGTTTTTTAGATACTTAACATAGCGCAAATTCTCTTCAGTAAGTTGCCTTATTTCATCAATTTTTTCGTTAAAAGACTTGTGTTGATCGGCTGTATCTAAATTAACTTTTTTATTTAAATTAGTCTCAGTCATACATATTTATTATACAACATATAACTAAAATAAAAAAGGCCTTGTTGCGACCTTTTTACACGGAACTCAAAAATCTAGTTTCTCTGTAAAATCAGCTTTTTACTGCCCGCCCAAATTGAGATAGCTTCATAGGCTCCAAACAAAACAGCAACATAAAAAATATCGCCTAAAAAAGTACCCCTAAAAAAAGGTAAAGCCAAAATATAGCATTGGATTAGTCCGGCAAAGGTTTTTTCATACCAAGGAGAAAATTGCCAAACTGCCCAATTAGTCAATATAAAAAATATTACTGAAGCAGAAATAGCAGAAGCCAAAACCGTTTCAACACTTTTATGCTTTCTGAAAAAACTGGCAAACAACCCTGCCAAAACCAAACTGCCATAAACTGCAAACATTAATTTCCAGTCATAAAAACCGATAAATAAATCCCCAATTAGCATAGAAGCGAGAGGTAAAGCAATGGCATAACGCCGCCCCAAATAAAATCCGGAAAACAAAGCAATGGCGGCAAGCGGAGTAAAATTCCAAAAATGCGGCAAAAGCCGGCAAGCAACTCCTAAAGCAACTAAGACAATAGAAATTATTAATTTAGTATTTGTAGTCATAAATTAATTGTTAGTTGTTATTAAATATTAATTTGTCCCTTTATTAATTTCCACTCTACAATATCGCCATCCTTAAGCTGATAGCTGCCTGCTCCAATTTTGGCGTACTCGCCATTAACCCAATACTGCCAAAACCTATCACCGGCAAAATCATTTTCTACACCGCCTATACTTTCAATAAAAATTCCCATTTCGCCATAGCTTTTAAATCGCAGTTCAATTTCATTCTCAGCGGCGGCTTTTTTTAGCAAATCAAAAACTGATGATCTCAAAGGCAGATTGACTTTGCCGTATTCTTCAATTTGTCCATTACTAAAATCAATTACCAATGCAGCCGAGATTTCTGACAAAACAACCTGATTAGGCACATTGCCTTCTTCAATCTCCAACGGCTTGGCTGTAAATTCAAGCATTTCATTTGGAGATAAAACCTGTTTCTGCCCAAAATAGAATCCACAAAAAAATACAGCGATTATAATTATAATTTTGGCCAATAATTTCATTTCAATTTCTGCTAATTATTTTTTATATTTCTTTATTGGCGACGTAGAGCGAGTGTCCAGCACCTATTTTACGTATCAATGAATAAAAGAGTTAAATAATTTTTTAAAAAATTAAATAGGTTTTTTAATTTATATGTGGTATTAGTAAAATAGGTGCTGGGCCGAGCCGAGGAGCCAAAAAGGGTTAATACCCCGTCCCAATTTCTCCTCCGCCTTTGGCGGAGTGAAAAATCAAGGATCCCGTCTTGTATATTTTAATTAAGGTGCGGGACTTTGCGGTTAATACCCTTTATTAATATTACTGCAAAAAATATAAATAAACAAGCCAAAAAGCCAGTAAAAACAAAATACCAAATTCTAATTCCGGAAGAGCTTATTGTTATCGGAATTTTTATTCCTGAACCGGCTGAAAATCCACCACTTCCGCCTAGTGGTCTGGCAACTGCAGAAATATTGGTTAAAAATAACCCACTTGATCTCATTTTAACAGCCACTTCAACTAATTGATTTTCAGCCGGCTGCAAAATAAAACTATCCGGTGAAATTTTTATTTCTCCGACAAAAGAATCCGGACGTAGCTGATAAACTGCCGGCTCATCAGAAACATTAATAACTAAAATTTCTGTTTTTACCTCTTTGCCTAAAGAAACATTCAAATCAAGTCTGATTGGCTTAATCCCGATACCTACTGCTGAAACCGGTCCTTTGATTGCCAAAAATAGGATTACAGAAAATAAAAAAAAATAAAAAAATTTCATATCCGACTACAAAGCAACTGCCCAAAAAATAAGTTCACCGCTCTTAACGCCTGAAAGAAAATAATTAGAGGGAATATTTAAAGTGACTGTTGAATCTTTGCTTTGATTAGGAGTTAAAAACTGGTTGTATAAATCAGGATTACTGCCATCAACTAATAAATTCTCGGTAAAAATGGTATCTCCGGAAATTGAAGCACTGACCGAAATATTTACTGTTCCTTCGTTGGTTAAAGTCGCAGCTCTGTTGGAGGATTGACCGGGAGTCAATTTGCCGAAATTAATTGATGAAGGATTAACCACTAAAGCAATAGCTTCTCCGCCGACAACTCCTCCCTGCTCTATTTCAACTGTCAATCCGACATTATAATTGACCGCATCACCGACAGAAATAGTCAACTTATCACTTCTAACATAACCTTGCATCTCAACATAGGCTTGATAGACTCCGCTTTCAGCCATTGTTAACTCAAGCTTTCCGCTGCTGTCGGCTGAATAATATTTGTTGTTTATTTTAATGTCGGCAAAAGCCAAATTCTGCCAAGTGCTTCCATCAAAATATTCGACAATAATTTCAACGTTTTGACCGGGATCAATTTGAACAGAATCAGCTCTTATTCTTGTGGGATTTATCCCCCATTCACCAAAATACCAAAGGACTTCATCTCCGGGTTGCAGCTGATAATCAGAAGCGCCAACAGGCAAAGAAACGTTATTTACAAAATAAAGCCAGCCGGACATTCCTTCAGCACTATCGCCATTAATTGTCCTCAAATAAGGACCATAACTTTCCTGGGTAATGGTATAAGTATAACCGCAAACTTGGGCTCCATTTTCAATAATATCCAAAGCGGTATTTCCGAAAACATAACTGCTGCAAATCGTATTACTTGAGCCTTCAATTCTTAAATGGTAAGTTCCGGGCTGCTGATTTTCTTCCGGAAACTGGAAATAACCGACAGGGTAGCTTTTCCCAGACAGAGCAATTACGGCAAAAGCAGTCATTGCCTTATTATTCCAGTCAGAAGTGCCTTCTTCTACCCACCAAAAACCGCCATCACTTGCCTGCAGGGATTGCAAAAAAGAAATTGGGTCTCCCTCTTGTCTGCTCCAGCTTTCAGGGGATATTTGAGATTTTGTCAAAGCCGAAATTACCCAAGATGTGGAACCAGAATCAGAAACATCTCCTGTTTGGTAACCAAAACCGCCATCTTCGTTTTGACATGATTCAAGATAGGACAATGCCTTGGTTATTACCTGATCAGAAGAGCTTAGTCCAGCTTCAATCAAAGCAATTATTGCTGAGGCGGTATCATTACTGTCGCTTTGTCCGCCAACTGCATAACTCCAGCCTCCATCAACATTCTGATTGGCTAAAATGAAATTTTTGGCGGCCAAAGCTTCTACTGAATCAACCTGATTGACAGAAGCCAAAGCCAAAATTGACCAGATATCATCATTAAGTAAAGAATTACTGCCGATTTGACTGCCGTCATAATAAGTTTTTAATTTGGCAACATAGTCAATATTGCCAAAAGTTGCCGGATTTTCATTAACTGATGCCAATGCTAAAATGGCTTTGGCATAATCAGTAGCCAAAGTGCCGGAAACACTGCTTAAATGGCCAGTTGGAATATTAGAACTGCCAAAAACGGCCAAAGCCATGGTTATCCATGCGTCAGGCGTCTGATTTTGCAAATAAGAAACTGCTTCCGGAATAGCTGCAGTAATCATAGCCGGCTGAAAAACAATTGAAACCATAAGTAACCCGAAAATGATGTTTTTGACTTTTGCATTCATAACAAAAAATCTCCCACATCGAGGGAGTCTTAGGAAAATAGCCGCAAAAAATCTGCGAATACTCACCCACTCTCTAACCTCGAAGAGTTTAGTGAATTAATGAGCTTTAATTTCCTCGACCTGACTTGTGCCCTGACTTTGATGTCGGGCCTTCACAGTTGCGGGACAGTAAAGGATTTTAACCTTATTTCGGAAAACTAAAGCTTTTTGTTAAAGTAATGTTATTTTAAATGAACGATATTAAAATGTCAAACAGTTTACTGTGGATAAAAAATATTAAATCTAAAATACTAATCTTCTATCCCCTTTCTTGCCATTAAACCTTTTTGATACGGGTGTTTAATTTCGCGCATTTCCGTAACATAATCAGCCAATTCAATTATTTTTTTTGGCGCCTTGCGACCAGTTAAAACAAGTTCAATGGTTTTTGGCTTTTTCTTAATTAATTTTATAATATCAGAAATTGAAATCAGTTTGAAAAAAACCGCCAAAAAAATTTCATCCAGAATTACCAAATCAAATTTTTTTTGAGAAAGCACTTTTTTTGACCAATCCATAGCTTGTTTTACCGCAATTTTATCCGAATTATTACCAATTTTATGAATAAAAGTTTTTTCGCCAAATCTTTTAAAGGTTATTTCTTTCATTGGCTTAAGACTTTTTAATTCGCTGTAATCTTGACCTTTTAAAAATTGGATAATATAAACGTTATAACCGGCGCCAATAGCCCGCAAAGCCAAACCTAAAGCCGCAGTGGTTTTTCCTTTTCCATTGCCGGTGTAAATATGGATTTTTCCCAAATTTTTTTTCATAATTAATACGTAAATATTTTATTCAATCATTATAAAATAATTGGGCACTCAACTTCTGATTGATAATAAACTTCTTTTATATCTTCGTAATCAACATAAAATGATTTTAACAAACTATCATATTTACTTAAATGAACATAATCAGAATATTGCTTAATATACGGCTTTGGAATCTTAAAACCTTTTATTCTGACAGCATAGGCTCCGTAAAGATTTGGAGCTGAATCAAAATCATCTTGGCAAACCGGCTTATTTTCCCACGCTTTATCAATTTGAAAATCTTTTTTAATCTCTGCTAAAGAATCAGGATCATATTTTTTAGTCAATTCAAATATGCAAGCCTGTCCCAAAGCAACATAAAACATAACCGGCTTATCCGGACTTTCTTGATAAATATTACCAATTATTATCTTGTTGCCGCTATAATAATAAAATCTTTCATCCTCTGAGCTGAGTTGAAAATCAGGATCTTCATCAGGCTTGCAATAATTATATTCCAAATAGCTTAATTCTTCGCTTTCATTAAAAGAATCTGGTTGCTGATTAATTATCAACTGACCATTGTTATTTTTAAAATTTGTGTCTATTTCAAAATTCACTTGGCTTATATGCCAAAATGTGGCAACAGAAATCAAAGCAATTGAAAACAAGGAAAAAACAACAAATACTATGAGATGTTTAAATTTTTCCATAAAATATAATTTATTATTATCTAACTTTATTATAAAACAAAATCCCAATTTCAACCAGCTATTATTTATTTTAAAGCTTGTAAGTCAAATTAATCATTAAAAAAACAAACCCCCGCCTAGAAGGATCTGTTTTTTTATAATATACAAACTAAACTTTATCTTTTTTAATTAAGGTATCTTCTGACAATACTAGCCACTCTTTGGGCATTTTTACCGTCAGCCGGATAATATTTTTCCATATTCTCCTTTAATTTTTTATTAATTTCACTTTTTGAATCTAATAAATCATCCAAGACACCTGACAACTCATTAACATCATTAATTCCAATACTTGCACCCAATTTAATCGGAACAAGTGGTAATAATAAATTTTCCGGAATACGAAAATTTTGGTCGGTTATATGGACTGTTGGTTTGCGTCTATAAATACCATTCAATCCTTCAGTTGACCAATTAGTTAAAATTACATCTGAGGCAGCACCAATCTGATCGGTTGAAAATTCATCTGTATCAACCACTCTAATACCGGCATCAATTAATATTTTTCTAAATTCTTCATAAGGCACATTATCGCGAGGGTGACGTCGGAAAGCAAAATAAAAATTACCACCCACCCTCTTCAATTCTTCGGCAATAAGCCTGACTTTCTCCAACTCATCTATTGTCGACATATAAGATACCAATTTATCATTTGTTGATAAACCTAATTTTTCTTTCACTTCAGCGGTGATTTGTTTTGTGTCTTCTTTGTTAAAACGATCAAAAGCCGGTTGACCAGTAATTTCAATTATATCCTCTAGCTCAGGAAATTTCTCAACAATAATTTCTTTGGCGCCTTGATCCATTACACAAATTTTTTCCGGCCAAGGCAAGCCACGCTCAAATATTTTTTTTAAAAAACCCAATGTATTTGAATAATAATCTTCAACTAAAATTATAGGTACTTCCTTATAAGTTGCAATCACATAAGAATCAATACCAGTCTCACTTGATCTGTCAATTAAAATTGCATTTGGTGGACCAACAATTTTATCAGCTTCTAAAACTGAATTTTCTGGCGTAACATCTTCAATGATAAAATTTTTTTGAATGATCTCTTGGGCACGACCATCAGTTATTAAATTAATTTGCAGGCCTGAATCATTATGTAATTCTCTTAAAACTGGCAATAAAGCATTACAACTGCCAGGGTCACGAGAGGTAACTAACAAATTTTTTTCTCTTCCCGCTCCTGTTTGAGGTATTATTTTAAAAACTTTTGTTTCAAATAAATCTGGTCTCCCTTCAATATAAGCTAGTCTCTTTTTTTCTTGCTCAGATAAATTTCCTAATAAACCCTCATTCATAATTTTTAGTTATTTTCTTATTCTTCTACCCGCAATGAGAGTAGCCGCAGGAATGGCATTTCAAGCAGCCTTCGGAAATTTCCAAAATGGTTCCACACTCGGGACATTCCGGAGCAGTTCCAAAATCGGCGATATCACGTTTGATATTCAAACCATTTCCATTATTAACTTTTGGATTTTTATCTGTTGCCAAATAATCGGGCGACTGAATCCGGGAAACTTCATCTTTACTGACATGCGCGCTTGAATGGTACTCCAAACCAAGTTTCGGCTGTTTTTTAGTTATATGCCGCTCAATAATCTGAGCAATAGCATCGGGTAAAGATAAAATCATTCCTCCCTCAGACCAAGAGGGCATTGGACCTCGTATTCCTTTAATCTGCTTAATTACTTCTTCTGCCGGAATTCCGGAGCGAAGAGCCAACGAAACCAGCCGGCAAACTGCCTCTGATTTAGCGGAGAAAAAACCACCGGCCTTGCCGATTGTCGCAAACACCTCAAAAGGAGTCCCATGGTCATCATCATTAATAGTCACAAACAAATCGCCGTAAGAAGTATTAACTTTGTAAGTAGCCCCTTTCATAACCAATGGTCTTTCCCTTTTGTAAAAAGGCTGACTTGGAGTAACCTGCTCTTTTTCTTTTTCTTTATGAGACTTGCCAGTGGTTAGAACCTGAATGTCACGGCTGCCATCACGATATATTGTTATCCCCTTACAGGCAGTTTCATAAGCCAAAAGGTATGCTTTGGCAATATCTTCTTTAGATGCTGAATTGGGAAAATTTATTGTTTTGGAAACAGCATTGTCTATATATTTTTGAAAAGCTGACTGCATTCTAATATGCCATTCCGGAGAAATATCATGGGAAGTGACAAAAACTTTTTTAATGCTTTCCGGAATCTCATTCAAATCCTGAATTGATGATCCTTCAGAAATTTTTTCCATTAACTCTTTTGAATAAAAGCCTTTTTCTTTAGCAATTTTTTCAAAATATGGATTAACTTCAACCAACTCAACCCATTCATCGCCTTTTTTGCCAATATGTGATTTTCTAACATAAGCCAAAGCAAACAACGGCTCAATACCGGAAGAACAATTGGCAATTATGCTTAAAGTGCCGGTTGGGGCAATTGTAGTTCTGGTGGCATTTCTTATACCCTGACTTTCGGCGGTATCATACATACTGCCTTCAAAATTAGGAAATACCCCTCTTTGTTTGGCCAGCTCAACTGAAGCTTTATCGGCATTGGTTTTAATGAATTTCATTATATTCTCGGCCAAATCAACGGCCTCCTCGCTATTATAAGGAATTCCAAGAATTATCAACATATCAGCCCAGCCCATTACTCCCAAACCAATCTTGCGGTTGGCCCGGCTCATATCTGATATTTCTTTTATCGGATAATTATTCATGTCAATGACATTATCCAAAAATCTCACTGATATTTTTATGACTTCAGCCAGCCGGTCAAAATTAATTTTTCCTTCGCTGACAAATCTGGCCAAATTTATGGAACCTAAATTACAAGATTCATAGGGCAAAAGAGGCTGTTCCCCACACGGATTAGTGCTTTCAATTTGTCCGATATGGGGGGTTGGATTAAACTTATTTATTTTATCAATGAAAATAACGCCGGGATCGCCATTTTTCCAGGCATTTGCAACTATCTTATCCCAAACCTCTTTGGCTTTTATTTTTCCAGCAAAAGATTTGGTTTTTGGATTAAAAAATTCATATTCTTCATCATTTTCCAAAGCCTCCATGAATTTATCGGTAATTGCCACTGAAATATTAAAATTGTTCAACTTGTCATTGTCCTGCTTGGCGCTGATAAAATTAAAAATATCCGGATGATCAACCCTTAAAATTCCCATGTTGGCTCCACGGCGAGTTCCGCCCTGCTTGATTGTTTCCGTAGCGGAATCAAAAACCGTCATAAAAGAAATTGGGCCGGAAGCCAATCCGCTCGTTGAATTGACCGGATCTTTTGCCGGACGAAGGCGGGAAAAAGAAAAACCGGTTCCGCCACCGGATTTATGAATCAAAGCGGTATTTTTTATCGCTTCAAATATTTCCTCCATTGAATCTCCAACCGGCAGAACAAAACAAGCAGAAAGCTGCCCAAGCCTGGTGCCAGCTCCAGAAAAAGTCGGGCTATTTGGCAAAAATTCTAAATTAACCATTATCTCCAGAAACTCCTGCTCAATTTTCTCTTTTTGGCTTTTTTCTATTTTATAATTGTCTTCCGCTTTCACAATAAAGCTAGCAACCCGTCGAAACATTTCAATCGGCTTTTCAGCAAGCTTACCCTTTTCATCCTTCAATAAATAACGACTCTCCAACACTTTTACAGCGTTTTCAGTGAGCTTTAATTTTGGTTCACCTATCCCTAGTATCATAGTTTATATATAATTAATACTGATTAATGGGAGCAAAAAAATAAGACAGAGTTTATGCCTTATTAAAATTTTTCAAAAACACCAGCCTCCGATTTTATTTTTGTTTTCAATTACGCTACGAAATGTCGGCCTATTTAATTCTAATTATCTCGCCAAATCTACAATTCGTAGAAATTTTATTTCATTTTTTTTCTAATAAATGCGGGGATTTCCAACTCCTCATCCTCCAATATGCCTTTTTCCGGCTGAGGTGCAGGTTTTCTTGGCAGTCTTTTCGTAATCCGGCTAAACTGACTTTCTGTTTTTGTCGGCTGTGGTCGATTTTGGTTTTCAATAAATTCACTCGGCTGATATGAAGAATTTTTATCCTGTAATGATTCGGAATTTCTTTCTTCCTTGCCGGAAAAACCGGTAGCAATGACTGTTACTTTTATTTCATCTTTCATATTTTCATCAACAACCGCTCCAAAAATAATTTTAGCTGAATGATCAGCTGATTGGGTAATAATTTTCGCAGCCTCGTTTATCTCGTGCATTCCCAAACCCGGACCGCCAATTACAGTAAATAATATCCCTTTGGCTCCATCTATTGAAAGCTCCAACATTGGGCTTGAAATCGCTGATTTAGCCGCTTCTACCGCCCGATTTTCACCGCTACCCTGACCAATACCCATAAGCGCAGAACCGGTGTCTTTCATAATAGTTTTGACATCAGCGAAATCAACATTAATTAATCCTGGAACTGTTATTAATTCGGCAATTCCCTGCACTCCTTGCTTTAAAATATCATCACATATCTTAAAAGCATCAAGTAAAGAGGTTTTTTTATCAATAATTTGAAGCAACCGGTCATTTGGTATGGTGACAATGGAATCAACTTTGTCGCTAAGGCTGCTGTAGCCCCTTTCGGCTATTTCGCGTCTCTGGGCACCTTCAAAAGAAAAAGGCTTGGTTACCACCGCAACTGTCAAAGCACCTGATTCCTTGGCCATTTGAGCAACAATCGGCGCAGCACCGGTACCGGTTCCGCCACCCAGTCCACAAGTGATAAAAACCATATCGGCATCTTTAATCAATTCTCTTATCTCATTTTGACTTTCTTCGGCGGACTTGGCTCCGACATCAGGATCCATTCCCGCCCCCAATCCCCTGGTAGTGATTTTTCCAATATGCAACTTGTGCTGGGCCTGGGAATGATGCAATGCCTGCACATCGGTATTAATCGCCAAAAAATCAACTCCCCTGATTTTAGATTTAACCATACGGTTTATCGCCGCACCACCTGATCCGCCGACTCCGATGACTTTTATTTTGGCAAATGTTTCAATTTCTGGTTTAATTTCCGCCATATTAACTGGCAGCCGAGATAGCTTTGGATTAATCCAATCTTAAAGCTATAACAGCTAAAATTATTTTCTAATAAATTTACTAAATAAGTGTTTAGTTGCACCGGCCATTTCTTTAAAACCCGGCACAGAACTTAATATTTTTCCTAAATTACCTTTATTTTTTCGGCCGGCGAGTTGACTGCCCCAAATTACCAGACCAACTGCGGTGGAAAAAGACAAATCATTGACTTTATCAATCGCGCTAGTGACATTCAAAGAATTTCCCAAAGCAGCAGGCAACCTAAGCTGCTTTTTGGCTGCTTCGACCAATCCCTGAATTTTTGAACCTCCTCCGGTTAAAACAACTCCTGCAGGAAGTTTACCACTCTTATCAATCTTTTTCAACTCGTCATCAATTTTCTCAAAAATCTCTTCAATTCTGGCTTCAGTGATTTCAGAAACATATTTTTTTGAAATAAAATTGCTCTCACGGCCTTCAATTTCTCCAATATCAATTTCATCACGCTTACTAATGCCCGAACTTAAAGCTGTTCCACATTCTAATTTTATTTTTTCAGCGGTATCAATTGAAATTCTTAATCCAATCGCAATATCGGATGTTATATGGTCAGAACCTATTGGTAAAACTTTTGTATGCAAAATATCTCCCTCCTCAAATACCGCCAGGCTGGTGGTTGAAGCACCAATATTTATAACGGCAACGCCTAAATCTTTTTGACGCGAAGTAATAACCGATTCGGATGTTGCCAGAATTGACAAAACCAAATCTTCAATGTCGATACCGGCGCGATAAACGGCTTTAGTCAAATTTCTGATTTGGGAACTGATGCCCTGAATAATTTGAGTTTCAACTTCAATTCTAATTCCGCTCATTCCCAATGGATCTTTTATTCCAATCTGCCCATCAACAGTAAAACTTTTGGGGATAACATGCAATATTTCATAATTGGGAGGAGTGGCAACAGTCCGAGCAGCTTCAATTGAACGCTCAATATCGTCTTCGGAAATTTCTCCATCAGAACGGGCAACCGCAACAACTCCCTGGCTTTCCTGCGAAATTATATGGCTTCCGGAAATTCCAACCCAAACACTTTTTATTGGCACGCCGATCATTCTTTCGGCTTTTTCCAAACAAGAAGAAATTGAAGAAACGGCATCCTCAATGCTATTTATTATCCCTTTACTTATTCCTTCGGCCGGGATTTCCGAAGCACCAATTATATGAATTTTTTCTTCAGAACCGACATATTGGCCGACTACTAAACGA
Organism: uncultured Gammaproteobacteria bacterium; assembly: GCA_964497245.1. Classification (GTDB taxonomy): domain Bacteria; phylum Patescibacteriota; class Patescibacteriia; order Buchananbacterales; family UBA6539; genus CAZCCC01. The sequence continues at coordinate 27,261 of CAZCCC010000016.1, forward strand.
ATGGCACTGGAACCGATATCAAGTCCTGCAATTATCTCTTTTTCCGACATATTAATAATTATTAAGCGCTAAAAAACAAGCGCTAAAATGTTTAAAAACTTCAAAATCTTAATATTTATTGAAAGTCAAAAATAATAGCTTAAACCACAAACCGTAAATATTTCCAACTAAATTATTTTAGCATAAACAACCCAAAAGCGCTAGTGAAAAATAAGGCGACATTAAGATTAAAATCACAACCATTTTAACCCCAGCCTAATTAGCTGATTTTAAAATAATTTGTTGCATTTTTTCCATTAATTCGGCTTCCTTGGCGCTTTTTTCGTGATCATGGCCTAAAAGGTGCAGGAAAGCATGAACAAGCAAAATCTCAATTTCTTCCACAATAGAATGACCAAACTTCTTAGCCTGCCTTTCGGCCTGTTTATAACAAATTATTATTTCGCCCAAAAAATTTGTTTCCTCTCCTACAAACTCATGATTCTTGTCAATTTCACAAAAACTCAGCACATCAGTTATTTTATCTTTTCCGCGATATACTTTATTTAATTTTCTTATTTGGCCTTCTTTGACAATTCCAACTGAAACTTGCAGCTTTTTCTTGATTTTTAAAGCTTTACCTATTTTGGCAAACCATTTTTTCCAAAACAACATGGAAATTTTATCCCCTGTCTGCTGATTAATTTCAAATTCAATCATATTTAAGGCAATAATTTAAAATTCTTGGCCATAACCTGAAAAGTAGTAGCAAAATTAGTATTGCTTCTGCTTCCCGTGTTATAAATTAACAAATAAATATTTGCTTCATCTGATGATCGGGCAATATAGTAGCTTTGGTTGTCCGGGTGACGCAAGCCGACCCAATTGTTAATTGCAACTTCATACGCCTGTCTGATATCAATATGGGGATATTGAATCTTATACCAATCCTTCAGCGGCGTTTTATTGAAATTTTCAACAATCAGCACTTCAATAAATTCGCCTGTTGCCGAAACAAACAAAACTTCACTTTTCTGGCTATCTCTTTCTCTAACTTCCCAGCTTTTTGGATAAATTATTGAATAAAGAGGATGGCTGTAAGTGCTGAATAAACCGCTTTCCGAAAGTTTCCGTGAAGGATGGGTCGGATCATAGCCACTAAGCAATTCAAGACCATCGGTATAACCGTCGCCGTCAGTATCGGGATTATTCAAATCAGTGCCATAAAGAATTTCTTCAGCTTCGGTAAGACCATCGCCGTCAATATCGGGAGCAGAAGGTAATGGACGAATTATATCCTGTCTGATATCTGCATTCATATTTATATTTTGGTTTGTATTTGTATTTGCATTAATGCCTGCATTTGCATTAACAATTGAATCAAAATCCTCCTCATCATCAATATCGGCATTAATATTTAAATTAGCGTTATAGCCGGCGTTGGTATTAATATTTTGATTAACCGGAATCACCGGCTGGGCAGATTGATTGGTATTTACCGGCTGGTATTCTTCGTCCTCATTGACTGCCAAACGGTGCTGATTTTCAAGGCTAAAATTCAAATAAAAAGCAAATATGGTCAGTCCGCCTATTAAAAGCAGGCCTAGAATAATGATTATCAAAAGACCCAGTTTATTTTTTTTTGGCGCCTGATAGAATTTCTGCGGCATAACATGGATATGTGAATCTATTTTTGGATCTGATTCAAATTCTTTCTCCGACTGCTTTTTTGCTTTTTGTTTTTTTGATTTGAACATTTTTATTCGCAATTAATTAACTAATATCTGATATCTTGAATCTTAAATCTGATGAAGATATTTATGAGGGTGAGGGATTTATTACCAGATATTCTGAATCAAGCCTGCTTGTCGCTTGTCCCCGCCATAGGCGCTTGTCCGCCTATGGCGGGGACAAGCGCCTATGGCGGAACAGACAGGTTCAGAGTGACAAGTTTAGGAAAAAAAGCACATCTTTGTCATGCTAAGCTTTTAGTCAATTTTTAAAAGTCTGCCCGGACCCAAAGGATCATAGCCTGCTCTTACTTCCTCGCCGTCAAGATAGCCGTCGCCGTCAGTATCCGGATTAAGCGGATCTGTCCCAAAAACTTTTACTTCATCGCGGTCGGTAAGGCCGTCGCCGTCAGTATCCGGATTATAAGGATCAGTGCCGTATATATATATTTCTTCGTAATCAGTAAGGCCGTCGCGATCAGAATCAAGATATTTAAGTCTTTCAATTTCATCGTCTTCATCCTCTTCCGGCTCGTCAAAATCATCAACAGGCATTATTGGCTGGCCAATATTTTGATTAACATTGGCATTTTGGTTTATTGGCGGCTGGCCGTAATCAGGCAAAGGAAGCGCTGGAGAAGCATTTACAGGAACAGAATCAACCGGAGCGGTTGGGCGATTAGGAGAAAAAAAAGTAATATAGCCATACCAGCCGGCCAAGGCAAAAAGTCCGATGCCGGCCAAAATAACGATTATGGCAACAATAATTTTTTTGTACTGCCTTAAAAAAGGCTCACGGCTTTCCAGTTTTTTCGGGACAGACGGCGGCGGCGGAATCGGAGGCTCCAAACCCGCTAAATCAGCAGAAGGTTGAGCCGGACCTTTTACTGAGGCTTGATCTTTTTCAACACCGGCCAAAATATCTTCCGGCTCAGGCGGTAAGATTTTTTTTTCTTCGGCTTTAAATGGAAGATTATTTGGAACATTATCTTGTTGACCTTTCAAGTTTTGATTATTTGGTATTTCTTCAAACATAAACATTATGAATTATTAATTAAATTTTTATAAAAATTTTAACTATTTGCCATTGAATATACCTGAATTTATTAAACTGCTTAAAACAATTTTTAAAACTTAAACCTTCTTTAATCTTTGGCATCACCTTTAATTTAAAAATTAATAAAAATTTATCGGCTTTAATTCCCCCACCATTTAATAGGGGCTGATCTAGAATGATAAAGGCGCCACTACCGGAGGGGGTGTATATCCAGTTGGCCGTCGGGGAACTGAATTGCAATCTATTTGAATAAAAGGATAATCAACCCAGTTAATATCAATATGAACCAATCCTCCTAGACAACCACTGGTATCATTGGGA
>CAZCCC010000017.1:0-30051 GCA_964497245.1 uncultured Gammaproteobacteria bacterium
TATGATTTAGCTATAATTTCATTATACCTTGTTCCATTTACTTTATTATACCCTTTAATAAAAGCTTAAAAAATAAAAAAGGCTCCCAAATTCAGGAAGCCTACTAAAACTAAAGAACATATGCTCTTAAAACCCCTTTAATACCTTCAATTAATTCGGTTTGTGACCTGCCGACCTTTTTGTCCAAATCAAAAACAGTATAAGCGGTTCCTCCTGGCTCAATTCGACGGTTAACATTGCCGGCTATATTTGCGAATGTGCTTAGATATTGGGAAATTTCTGCAATTACGCCTTGACTGTCTTTATGAATTACAACCAGTCTTCGGACGCCGCTTTTTGGCAGATGAAACTTTGGGAAGTTTGATCCCCATGGCATTTCGCCGTAGACAAAAAGACGCTTAAACTGTTCAATCAGCATATCAGCAACATTATTCTGAGCCTGATCAGAATTAGCCGCCAAGTGAGGTGTAAGGTACAGCCGTCCGCTTTGAATTAAATCAGGCCGAGAAAACAGCTCGTCTTTGGAAAAATTAGGCGGCTCGGGGCTAAAAACATCAGCCGCATAATAGCCAAGTTGGCCTGATTCCAAAGAATCAATAATTGCCTGCGGCAAAACCAAATCGCCCCTAGCGCAATTAATCAAGGTTGCACCTGGCTTAAACTTTGAAAGGAGGCTGTTGTTAAACATGCCTTTGGTTTCTACACTTGAAGGTATATGCAAAGAAACAATATCCGATTCGGCCAAAAGTTCAGATAAGTCATTTACAAAAGGAATCCAAGGCAAGGCAGCTGCCGGATCAATGTCATAAGAAATTATTCTGACATTATAAGGCTCAAGCAGCTTACTCAGCCATTTTGCCACATAGCCCATTCCGACCAATCCGACTGTTTTTCCAAAAAGTGAAGAACCTTTGCATTCTTTTTTTCGCCAATTGCCTTGATTTAGGCCAAGGGCGCCAACCGGCATTTTGTGCAAAACCGTTAAGATGTGAGACAAAGCAACTTCGGCGACTGATTCGGCATTTGCGCCCGGACAGGCAAAACATATTATGCCAAGCTCAGATGCCGTTTTGACGTCAATTGAGTCAAGCCCTGCTCCGCCGCGGCCGCAAGCAATCAGGCTTTTTCCGGCTTCCAAAATTTCAGCTGTAATTTTTGTTTTGCTTCTAACTGCCAAAAAACGGACATTTGGCATTAAATCCAAAAGATCTTGTCGGCTTATATCATTAACTGTCATAACTTCAAAGCCGAGTTTAATTAAAGCATCGGCAACATTTCCATTTATTCCGTCAAGCAATAATGCTTTTCGCCTGTAAAAGACCGAATCAAACCCATCAGGCGGTAAGTAAGTACCTTTAAACAATCTTTTCTCTTTCATTAATTGATCCTTTTTAGTTTCGGTTTTAATGAACATTACTTAAAAAAACAACCTTTCTGCTGGCGAAAGGCTGATTTATATCTAAATTTCTATTAATTTATGCAAAAATCAAACTTTCGCCAAAAAGGCCGGCTGAACAGCTTGATGATGATGACCATTTGTGATTTAGCAAAAGTTTGAGTTTCATAATGTTAGATTATCAATATGAAGTTTTTTTGTCAATGTCTGAGTTTATTTACTTAATAATAATAAAAAAACCTATACAGTATAGGTTTAAAAAATTTTAATCAAACATCCATCTAGAAGGCAACTTAGAAATATTTGCTTCTTTTGCCATTGCTTGATACAAAGCTATAATTGCCCCAAAAATTTTTGGATTATTTTCTCTGTTGATTTCTACCACACGAAAGCCCCCATCGCTTTTAGAAGAAAGGGTTCCGATTCTGGTTATTCCTCCTTTCATGTTAGGTTTTTGAACAACAAACTCAAATTCTCCAGCCGCAATATAAGCCGCACCTTTTGTAAGAAATTTTCTTTTTTTTGTCATCTTTAATCTCCTGTATTGGTTGAAGAAATTAATTTCTAGAAAATGTCATCTGCTTTTTTTCAAATTTTTTACAAAAATTTTGCGTTCTTTTCTGGAAAGCCGGGAGCCAATTTCCAAAGGATATGCAAGAACATTCAGACAAACCTTATTCCCATCCAAAAAAATGCAATAAACATTTACAATTATACAATCAGACGATCTCATTAAAGGAATTATAACTTTTTCTCCTCTGCCTCCTTGTGACCAATAATAGCAACCTTTTTTAAAGGAAAAATTGCCAATTTCAATATAATTTTTTGACATTTTTATATCCTTGATGTTTTGACTGCTTGATTAAAAGAACAAATGTATTAATAAACTTATCACGATAATTTAGGAAAGTCAAAAAAATAGCCAGGGTTTTAAACCCTAAGCTATTTATATAAATATATTGACTTGAATTATTTGGCTTCTTCTTTTTTTTCCTCTGTAGGCTTTATTTTTTCATCTAATTTCTGATCGCCGGCTTCTTTTTTCACTTCTTCAACTTTTGACTTTTCTTCTTTTTTTTCTTCAGCCCTTGTCTCTTCAACTTTGTTTTCCTCAGCTGGCTTTTCTTCTGTCTTTATTTCCGCTACCGGTTTTGCCACTTGTTCAGGCTTAATTTCAGCAGTTTTTTGTTGATTGTCTTTCCTTTTCTTGCCGGACTTTGATGCTCTAACCTTCTCTTTTGATATGACATTTTGGTCAACCAAAAGATTATGGGCAGTTGGAGAAATCTGAGCACCTTTGGAAATCCAATATAAAATCCTGTCTTTTTTAACTTCAACTACTTTGGAAAACGGATTATAATTTCCTACAATTTCCAAGGCTCTGCCAAAAGTATCTTTTGTACTGTCTGACACAATAAAGCGGTAGGCCGGTCTTTTCTTTTTGCCAATTCTGGCTAATCTTATTTTTAGCATAATGTTTAAGCGAGATAAACAAGATAAGTACTCATTGTTTAAATTTAAATAAACTCTTACCTTGCTATTAAAAAAATACCTATGAATTAATTAGTAATCCCATTTAAAGCCGGGACCGCGAGCTTTCAACCTTTATTACCCTAATTACCACAGGTAATTAAGTATTGGCATTATTACATATCAGTAAGGATAAGTCAAGAAAAATTATAAATATAAAATTAGCTGACTTCTTATTCTCCAACTTACTGTCTCACCATCCTCTGAGCTTCTTCCAATTTCAAACTTATCAGTTGTGAAACACCATCATCACCCATGGTCATTCCATATAAAATATTTGCCTGATGCATGGTTGCCCGATTATGGGTAATTACAATAAATTGAGTTTTATGTGAAAGTTCATCAATAATTTTACCAAAACGCTGAGAATTTGCTTCGTCTAATGCCGCATCAACTTCATCTAAAATCACAAAAGGCGAAGGATTATTGGAAATTACCGCACAAATTAAAGCAACTGATGCCAGCGACCTTTCTCCACCGGAAAGCATATTAATTGAAGAAACTTTCTTGCCCGGAGGCGTTGCTATAATATCTATTCCGGTTACCACCTTTCCTATTCTTCTCTTTAAAAAAGCCTTAGGACCAATATTCTCTTCAGCTGCCAAAAGCTTATCTAAAATCCCGACCGGTTGCCCTCCTTTGACTCCCTCAATTTCACTAGTGTTTTCTTGCTCGGCAGAAGCGGATATTGTTTTTTTGTCTTCTGTATTTTCTTTAATTAAGACCAGTTCCGCTTTTCCACCATCAAATAAAATTTTAAAAAACCTCTCAAACTCTTTATTTATATTTTTAAAAGCGGAAGCAAACTGAATCTGAATTTTATCATCTAAATCATTAATGACTTTTTCTAAAGATTTAATTGAGCCGCGCAAATCTTTTGACTGATCCTGCAAAAAATCATGCCGTTCTTTAGTCTCTTGATATTCTTTGATTATCTCAGGATCAACTCCACCAATCAGTTCAAGCTGGCGCTTCAGCCTTATTATTTCCGACCTCATTTCATCCTCTTCAATTTTTTCAGCTTTATAATTTTGAAGCCAATTCAAGTTTTCCATTTCTTCCTTTATTTCCTGCTTCAAATCTTGCTGACGCGTTTCTAATCTAGCCATTTCCACCCTAAGCCCAGAGGTCTGACTTGACAATTCGTTGTATTGATTCTGTTTCTGGGTTATCTGGCGCTGTATTTCAAAAAATTTTCCTTTCTTTTTTTCTTCTTGCTGGTTAAAATTTTGGACTTCAAATTTTGCTTTCTCAAGCCGCTTATCAATTTCAATCAAGTCAGCTTCCACCCCTTTAAAATCCGATAATAAATCCACATCAACCTCCGCTTTCACCTTTTCTTTGACTTTCGGATTTTCCAGCTTACCCATAAGTTCCTTAATTAGTCGACCTAATTCCCTGATATCTTCTTTTAACTGAGCCAACCCGGAAATATCCTTAACATCCAAATTATCCAAAATATTTTTTTCCAACTTTTCTATTTCCCTTAAATCAGAAATGATATCCGGCAGACTCATTGGAACTGCTTTTTCAGTCAAGCGCTGTTTGGCAATTTCAATTTTATTTTGTAAAATCAATTGTTCTTCACGCAATTTATTTTTTTGATCTAGAATTTTTTGATACGTTTGCTGAAGTTCATTAAACACCTTGCTTCGTGAATCTTCGTGTTCCATTGCATTAAGCTTTTGCTGAAGATTTTTGAGTTCCTGGTTTTTTAATTTTAGCTCACTTTCTTTGCACTCAACTTTTGGTTTTAAACTACCAATTTGCCTTACCAGTTCATGCCAAAGCCAACCATAATATTTATATTGGATTTCCTGCAAACTTTTTTCCACTTTTTCCCGCCTTTCCAAGCGCTTAACTTGTCTGGTTAAAGAATTAAGCCTGGGACCTATTTCGGTAAGAAGCGCTTCAACCTGTCTTAGATTATTCCAAGCATTTTCTAGCTTATTTAAAGATTGATCACGCTTAAGCTGAAATTCTTTAATCCCCACCGCTTCATCAAAATAATCTTTGCGCTCGCAAGGATTTGCCATTATAACCTGATCAATTGAACCCTGAGAAACAATACTATAACTCTTTTGGCCAAAATTAGCCTTAGCTACAAGCATAATAATATCTTGAAGCCTTACTTTGCTTTTATTTATTAAATATTCACTTTCTCCATTTCGATAAATTTTTCTTGAAATTATAACTTCTTGATAATCAATTGGCATTGTGCCATCTTCGTTATTAATATACATTGAAACTTGAGCCATTCCAAGTTTCCCTTTTTTTTCAGAACCAATAAAAATAACATCCTCCGATTTTTTTCCTCGAAGACTTTTTAGACTTTGTTCACCTAATACCCAGCGAACCGCATCAACTATATTTGATTTCCCAGAACCATTGGGTCCGACTATACAGGCTATTCCACATATCCCCTGTTGAAGCTGGCCTTTTTGACTATTTTCATGTCCATTTTTAACTAAAGGACAGCCCTTGCCGGGCCGAGGAAATTCTAGAATAGTTTTTTGGGCAAATGACTTAAACCCTTGAATTTCTATTTTCTGTAGAAACATATATGTTATTTTAGCATTCAAATTTTGTTTCTTCAATAGTTTGTATTCCCCTTAGGTATGAAGTGTAGTATAAGGGCGTGCAAACTATTGACAAAAAAACAAGCTGGGCGTAAATTAATCATATCGTCGCCGATATGGGAAGTTGGCGACATTAACAAGTCCTTTCGACAAGGACAAAAGCTGGAAACCGCACATGAAAGGGAAACGATTGAAAGCGCGTTATGGCCTAATCAGCCACTGCTTCAGGTTCGAATCCTGACCCATTTAAGAGCGAGTCCTAATCGGACAGGTGTTCAGCAGAGTGCGTTCTAAAAAAAACAATTACCTTTCTTTTTTCGGCTCGGGGTGTCAAATGATTGCTCCGAGCCCCTTTTTTTAACTATTCCTTTTATTTTTTTATCTACTATTCGTAAAAAACTTGACAAAAAATTATCTAATTGTTAATTTAATAATATGATTATATTCACTTGCAATAATAAAACAAAAAAGTTTAGGCATTAGTTTGGGTTGATTTGCTTTATTAAATTGCAAGAATAACAAATCTGCCCGGACGGCAGATTTTTTGATAAAAAAACAGATCTTTAACATCAAGCTTAGAAAGACGAATAAGGAGATATTCAAGATGCAAGCATTTGATCATTTGACTAAAGAAATTGCAAGGAAGTTGCGCTGCATTCCGGCAATGCCAACTATTTTTTTAAACAACGGATTGTCTCTAACTGATGCCCCAATTGATTTCGGGCAACAAAAAAATCTGATTGAATTTCTGATTAATGGTAAAGTTGACGGCATTTTAGCTGATGGCACAACCGGTGAAGCGGCTACTCAAGATCACCAAGAACAAATTGGCTTCATCAGATACACAGTTAAAGCTGTAAACGGATTGGTTCCGGTAATTGCCGGCTGCGGAAGCAATTGTACTTATGAAACCATTCGTCTTACAAAAGGAGCAATTGAAGTCGGGGCTAATGCTGTTCTTTTGGTCAAACCATATTACAACAAACCGGGTGCTGCCGGACTTTTAGCCCATTATTCAAAAATTGCCGAACTCGGTTTTCCTTTCATTACTTATTCGGTTTCCAGCCGGCATGGTGGCGGACCAATTCCAATTGAAGTGATTGCTAAACTTGCAGAAATGTTTCCCCATCATGTCGGCCACAAAGAAGCCGAGGGTAAACTACAACGATTTATACAATTACGAAAATCATGTCCTGACGATTTTGTTATTTGGTCGGGCGATGATGGAATGACGGCCCGAGCCATGGCAGAAGGCTACTGCGACGGAGTAATTTCCGTTGCCGCCAATGTTGTTCCCGACATGGTAAAAATGATGGTTGAATTTTTTGTCACAGAAGACTGTATTCAACAAGTAAGGGGATACACTGTAGAAAGTCGCTTACAAAAACTTTTCAGTAATGAAGGCCTTTTCATCCAAACTAACCCTCAGCCGGTCAAAACAGCCCTTGAACTGATGGGGATTATCCGCCAAGCCTGCTTCCGTTTACCCTTGGTTCCAATGGAAAAAGAAAACCCTTCTGATATTGATACTCTTCGCGAAATTTTAAAAGACCTTGACTTATTGCCCTCTTAATCAAATGCTGCCCTGGCACATAAACTTATATGTGTTGGGGCTTTTTTTATTTCAGGTCTGTAATACAACATACCCTCATTTATTTATATAGCGATTTTAACATTGTTTACTAGCCCGCGCCAAACATGCCTTAACGCCACTGAGCCATAAAAGCCATCTTTCATGTTCTGAATTTATTAAAGTGTAATTAAGGTAATTTTTAATTGTAGAAATTTTTAATTTGACAAAATATAAATTATCAGTAAAGTTATATTATTGAGCAGGATTGGCTTGCTCTTTGATAAATTGATTTAACTCCGAGGTTTCCGTAAGAAACAGAAAGGAGAGTTTATTATGAAGAAATGGGAATATGCAATAGTTGGAGGATGGGAGGATAAAGACAATTATTGTTTTATTAATCAGGTAAACCATTACGCGAACCATGGATTCAGAATAGTTCCTGGAACCTATACTTCAAGAAGCGTATCACGAGAAAATACCAACCTTTCAGACCTTTTCCAAAAAGTGATTATGGAAAGAGAGGTTGTTGAAAATGATACTACCCAACAATAAGCAATCGTGCCTAACAAAAAGGAGGTGATAATAGTGGACAATTCATCCAAAGAAAAAAATAAAGCTGCAACAAGAATGAATATATATGCTGAGTTTGGTCTTTTTTTCTTGATATTGCTTCTGGGTTATATTTTTTTGCGGTAACAATAGGATGCAATAACCCTATTCCTCCTCACCACACGGCGAATTATTGTTCGGACCAATGCGCCCCGCTAACGATGACGCATAATCTTAGTCAATCATATCCCACAGTAACCTCGTTTGTTCGTGGGATTTTTTTATTTTTATATTCATTTCGACCGAGGGTAGACACAGGCAGGACGAGTGAAGAAATCTCATTATGGTTTGAATAATTAACAAAGTATTATAAGATCACTGTCTGCCACCTGAGAAAAAATAATCTTAGCTGCTAATATCTAGAGCCCGGTGCCAAAATTCTATATTCTAGAGTCTAAAGTTAACTACTGTTTCCAAATAACCATTAAAGATTTATCACTTAAAAAATGATATAATTATAGAAGGTTAAAAATTATGGTTTTATCGTCCTGAAATTTATCAAATTACCCAACTTCTAACTTTCTAACTTTCTTATTGTTTATGTCTAAAAAAGAAAAATTCATAATTATTGACGGTAATGCCTTAATGCACCGAGCTTGGCATGCCCTGCCTCCGACAATGTCAACTAAATCCGGACAGGTTGTCAATGCAGTCTATGGTTTTACCATGATCTTACTTAAAGTTTTAAATGACTTGAAGCCGGATTTTTTGGCTGTCACTTTTGATTTGGCCGCTCCCACTTTCCGCCATAAAGAATACAAAGAATACAAGGCCCAGCGCATCAAGCAGGCCGACGAACTTTATCAACAATTTCCAATTGTAAAAAAATTAGTAAAAGCTTTTGATATTCCTATCTATGAAAAAAAAGGCTTTGAAGCCGATGACATTATTGCCACTTTGGTAAAAGACAAGTCGGTTGAAAAAATCCAATCAATAATAGTTACCGGCGACTTGGACGCTTTGCAGCTGGTAGACGAAAACACCGAAGTTTATACCATGCACAAAGGAATTTCAGATACTGTAATTTATGATATAGAAAAAGTCAAAGACCGCTTTGACGGGCTTAAACCCAATCAAATGGTTGACTACAAAGCTTTAAGAGGTGACCCTTCTGACAATATTCCGGGGGTGAAAGGAATCGGCGAAAAAGGAGCAATTAATCTTTTAAAAAGATTTGAAACCTTGGAAAATATTTACAAAAATATTAACTCTGAAGAAATCACTGACCGATACAGAAATTTACTCACAGAACAGAAAGACGAAGCTTTATTTTCAAAAAAACTGTCTCAGCTTGTAAGTGATGTTCCAATTAATTTTAAGTTGCAAGACGCTAAAATTAAAGATTATAATATTGGCAAGATAATATCTCTATTTCAAGAACTGCAATTTAGGTCTTTGATTAACAAGTTGCCAAAAACATTTGAAAAATTAAGCTCCGTCAGACAAGGAAGCTTTGAATTTAGTCAGGAAAACATAAAAACAATATCCTCTTCTGCTGGGCAAGAAAACAGATTTGATTATAATCTTATTAAAACAAATACCGATTTTAAAAAATTCATTTCTAAATTGAAAGAACAAAAAATCTTTGCCCTAGATACCGAAACTGCCGGCCTAAACCCGTTAAAAGATGCGCTTCTTGGCATCAGTTTTTGTTGGAAAAAAGGAATTGCTTACTATTTGCCGGCAAAAAAAGAATGGCTAAAAATAATTGAACCGATTTTGGCAGATGAAAAAATAAAGAAAATAGGGCATAATATTAAATTTGACATTAAGTCATTAAATACAGCCGGTTTAAATCTAAGTGGTGTTTATTTTGATACGATGATTGCTTCATATTTAGTCAACCCGGGATCCCGCCAGCACAACCTTGACGGGCTGGTTTTTTCCGAACTTGGCTATCAGATGCAGCCAATTACCGATTTAATAGGCAAAGGTAAAGATCAAATTTCACTCAAAGAAGTTGAAGTTGAAAAAGTCTGTTGGTATTCTTGCGAAGATGCCGACTTTACTTGGCGGCTGATTAAACCTCTTAAAAAAGAACTTGAAGAAAAAAATAATCTTGGCCTATTAAATAAAATTGAGGTGCCCTTGATTCCTGTTTTAGCGGAAATGGAAAAAAATGGCATAATAATTGACGTTAAATTTTTAGAAAAAATGGGAAAAGAGGTAAATAAAGATCTGATTCAGCTGGAAAAAAACATCCATAAAATCGCCGGTTTAAAATTCAACATTTCATCTCCGCTCCAACTTAAAGAAATATTATTTGAAAAATTAAAAATTTCCACCCAAGGACTCGGACATACTAAAACCGGCATATCAACAGCGGCAAGTGAACTGGATAAACTTAAAGGAACTCATAAAATAATTGATCTTATTATAAAATTCAGGGAACTGGCAAAACTAAAATCAACCTATCTTGACGCGTTGCCTAAACTTGTGGATTTGTCGGGAAGAATTCACACCAGCTTCAATCAGACAGTTACTGCAACCGGAAGGCTTTCTTCTTCTGACCCTAATTTACAAAATATTCCAATCAGGACTGAATTGGGGCAAAAAATCAGAAAGGCTTTTGTTGCGCCTAAAGACTTCCAGATAATCTCAGCCGACTATTCCCAAATTGAATTAAGAATAATTGCATCGCTTGCCAACGATAAAAAAATGATTGAATCCTTTAAAAAAAATGAAGACATTCACACCAGAACGGCCGCTGAAATAAACGAAGTGCCTCTTGATAAAGTCACCAAACAAATGCGCTATGCCGCTAAAGCTATCAACTTCGGCGTAATTTACGGACAAGGCCCGCATGGCTTGGCTCAAGGAGCGGGAATCAGCTACGGCCAGGCGCGCGATTTTATTGATCGCTATTTTGAAATCTATAATGATATATTCAATTATTTAGAAAATACAAAAGATCTAGCCAGAAAAAACGGATATGTTGAAACACTTTTTGGCCGCCGCCGCTACCTGCCTGAAATAAATTCAACTATCCAGCCGATAAAATCGGGCGCTGAAAGAATGGCAATTAATCACCCGATTCAAGGAACAGCCGCCGACTTGCTTAAATTGGCGATGATTGAAATTCAAAAAAATCTAGCCGACATTTCCCCAAAGACAAAAATGCTTTTACAGGTTCATGATGAGTTGGTTTTTGAAGCGCCAAAAGATGAAGAAGATAAAATAGCCAAACTAATCAAAAACAAAATGGAAACCATATATAAGCTAAGAGTGCCGATTGCCGTAGAAGTAGAAGCAGGCAACAGCTGGGGAGATTTAAAAAATATTTAATATATCTAATTGTCCAAAACAAAAAATAACAAATATCTAAAATAATTAATAAATTATGAAGGATTCAGAATCAAATTTTTATCAAGCAGAACAGCCAAAGGAAAGAGAAATTGAAAACAGACTTTTACGACAGCTGCCACAAATTGCCCACACACTTATTTTAGACTCGCCAAGAAATAAAAATTTCCAAAGCAACCCTGACGATCCCAAAGAACATGAGCCAAAATGGCATCAATTTGGCATTATTACCCATACGGCAAAACTTTCTGAACATTATCACCAAACCGTTCCGAAATACTTGCAGGAATGGGGATTGAATGAGATGGTTGTTGAAAAATTATCAGAAGAAATAGACGGAAAAACAAAAGCGGAACTTTTAGGCATAAGTATGCCGCTTCACGATTTGGGAAAATTTGCCAGTCCTTGCCGGGAAAAATCCAAATCAGAATCTGTCCGAAATCATTTGGGCCATGAAGAAAAATCCGCAGAAATAATAAATAAAAATTCCAATGTCAGAAAAATTCTTATTGAGTCAGGTCTTACTGAAAGCCAAATTGATTATATTGCCAGATGCGCTCAAACCCACTACGAACTTGGCAAAATGAGGGCATTGGCAGACAGCCTTGGCTTTGGCTTTAATATGGCATTTGTCAAAAGCTCGGAATGTAGAACTGCTTGCCAAAAAATCGCTGAAAAATTCCCTGAACTTAAAATAGAAATCGGAATTTATTTCTTGGCCGACAGTCTGGCAAAAACCGATTTAGTAATTTCAGCCGATTCAGACGATGAAATTAAAGCCCAATCAGATAGAATAAAACAAAAGATAAAAGACCTTGGACTAAATCCAAATTTAATTTCAGCGGTTTTGCAGTCGCCGGTTAATATCAATGCCGCCAAAACCTATTTAAAGCAAGCCATCAGATAAATCCCTCCCTCTCCCCATTATTAATCAACTCTCCCCTTTGGGGAGAGGGTTTTTGACGTACTTCGTGGGTGAGGGGATATTAAAGCTAATTTTAGCTTTTTTTGTTATCTAATTTTAATATTTAGTATTTTTTAGTATTTTTTATTGACAAAAATAGTAAAATATGCTATTATATTTTATTACTCCTTAAAAATTTTTTAAAAACAGCTGGCACTTTTTGGCTTGAATTTCTTCTTAATTTCAGTCAAAAAGTGTTAGTTGTTGATAAAGAAAAAAATAAAAAGAGGAGGATGATCATTGAAAAAGAAATCGGGCTATCTGGCCGTGATATTGGACCAAGAATCGCGCCAAAAGCTTGTGGCAATTGCAGTCCATAAGACTGAGAGTGACGTTGAGAAATTTTCTCACCACTTAACCATTTGCTTTAAGCCGGATGCGAAAACTTGGAATAAATTTTCCGATATGCTGGGGAAAACCGTTGAACTTGTTGTTGTAGGCATTGCCTGCGACGATAAAGCCCAAGCAGTTTATATTCCGGCAACAAAATCGGAAAAAAAATTTCCGCATATTACCGTCAGCTGTGCTGACGGCGTAAAACCAGTTTACAGCAATTCGCTGTTGGAAGCATGTGATGCTTCCGGAACCATTGAGCCGCTGGAAATGCTGCTTAAAGGAACTGTTTTGTTTGTTGAGCTCTAGGGTATAGGTGCCTTGGAGCATTGTATAAGGTCCCACTCCGGGAAAACGTCCCAGGTCAAAAGCCGGGAAGAAAAGGAGGTTACGATGGAAACATCCAAACCGATAACGGCAGAAGAAGCGAAATTTATTGTCGTGCCGAAGTGGCCGACAATTGACAAGGTGATTGCAGCCTGGCTCGTGATGGAAAAGGCCCACAAACATTTGCCGGTTGTCAGCCAGGCCAATCAGCGCATTACTGACAACACATGGAAAAGGTGGTCAGAAGGTGGGGCATACGTGCTGGATCTGGCTACTCAGAAATACCAGCGCCAAGATGACGGAAGTACTTCCCAGACAGTGGCGCGCTCCGAAAACCTCACCGACCCGATTACCCAGGAGTTGGTCCGGCTAACCTGCCAAAACAACCAGACTGGTGGGCTTAAACAATGCCCACACGCGATCGCCAAAATTATGCGAGAGGCATACGAACTTGATGGAGTAGGCGAAAGCGAGGTAATCAACTCGGTAATGGAGGCCTTGGATGCCTGGGCACATGGAAGTGCAAAAATTGAAGGCCACAACTATGCCCGTACTTTGAATTTGTTTGTCGAAAAAAATCCGGACATCGTTGAAGTTTTGACTCTCAACGCCGACGGCCAAAAGGCATTCAAAGAAGAACATGTCTTCGGCGAATTCTCGGTCGGCCAACTGGCGGTGAATCTCTGGCTGAACAAAACCGCACCGGAAATTATCAAGGCGAAAGTCAATTGGTGGCTCGAGCTTGAAAAGCGCATCCGCCAAGAATGGCTGGCATTGCCGGGTTTCTACGAAGAGGCCAAAAAGCACGAGTTTGCTCATGGCAGGGCCATCGTGATCCGAACAAATTCCCGCAAGATGGCCGGCTGGATGTGGAAGAAAGCCACGAATTCGGAAGGCCGGAAATTCCAGCTCATCGTCACGCGCCGCGACAAAAGCGACCCGCGCAAACGCAATGTCGCAATTCTGGCAGGTGGAAAAAAGCTGGACCTTCAAGGTTTGGCCAACGTGCTGTACCTGCTGGAAGGCCATGCCCATTACAACGGGTTCTGGTACCACCAGCTCGGCGAGGGAAAGTCGCAAGCCAATTTTCTGCTCAACGGCACGCCCGAGCGAGCTGTTCCCGCCACCTGGCTAACAGATGACCAACTGGTAACACTGATTGAGCTTCTTGTCTTCAATGCAAAAAAACTCAACCAAACCCAGGCCGAAACCATGGCCGACGAGCTGATTTCCGGGCAACCCACCAACCGGCCCCAAGTCCCGAACTTGCGATCCTTGCTGGTTATTGCCCTCCAGGGCAAACTGCGAGCAGGGTTTGCAGAAAACTATATTGCCAAGCAGGCCAAGGCAAAAAAAGCCTAGCCTGAAAGCATGACCGGCGCGGGAGGAAAAGACAAAATACTGTCCCTCCCGCGCCTTCCCAAATTAACCTTTTTAAAAAAATAATTAATATTTCTATCTTGTCATTTCGACCGAAACCCGACTTTATGTCGGGTCCTGTGAAGAAAATCTATTATAACTAATAAATTTTCTTCACACCAATCGCCCAATCATTCTTCAAAGCTCTTAGAGTTAAGAAGAAAAGCGATTGTCGGTCGAAATGACAAAATAAAAATTACCTTTCAACTACTGCATTAACTTCATAACTATTACCCAATGTGTTAAAATAAACACTATGATGAAAGAAATTACTAAAATAATTTTGCCAAACAAACCCCACCTTGATCCAATTGCCGCCTATTGGCTAATTTTAAATTACGGTGAAAATCATTTTAAAGGAATAAAAAATGTAAAGCTGGCTGTTTGGAAAGCCGGCGAAAATCCAAGCCCTGAAATCTTGAAAGAATGGGAAAAATCAAACATAATTTCTTTTGATATTGAAGGCGGCACTTTTGATCATCACAATACCGGCGATTGCACCACTTTACTAGTGGCAAAAAAACTCGGAATAGAAAACAATCCGGAGCTGCAATCTTTGCTCCGCTATATCCAAGAAGACGATACCGCCGGCCTGCATAATAATTTTGGTGATTTGGCCGGATTAATAAAATGCCTTTACAAAAGGGGCGATAAAACCGAAGATGTAATTAAGTTCACTTTAAATGCAATTGATGCCCTGCAAAATAAAGAAAAAGGCTGGCTTATTGACGCCAAGGCCGAATTTGAAAACAAAGCCAAAATTTTTAAAATTAAAAGACATAAAAATAACATCAAACTGGCCGCAATAAAATCAGACAATTTGGATGTGGCAAATTACGCCAAACAAAAAGAAAATTGCGCCGTAGTAATCCAAAAAAACAGCCAAGGCCACGTTTTTATTTTTACCAATGCTTTTTTTCGGCTAAATATAAAAAATATAGTTGGGGTAATCAGACTGAAGGAAGCTAAACTTTGTGGCAAAAAAATCAAAAATACGGCTTCGCTGAAAAAACCCGGAAAAATCTTGGAGGTACAAAACTGGTTTTACCACGAAAGCCTTAATGCGATGATGAACGGCTCAGCCGCTTTGGCCGAAACTCCGCCAACAAAAATACCAATTGAAGACATCGTTGGATTGGTTGTTTTTGGTTTAAGTTCCGATTCATACAAAGAAGAAGGTGATGTCGGACCAAAATATCAGGAATATAAAAAAATCTTTGAACAGATAGGTTAAGTTAAAAGTTTAAATTGAGCCAGCCTTTTAAAATCGGCTGTTTTTTGTTAAGATAACTCTACTAAACAATAAAGGGTATTAACCGCGAAGTCGCGAAACTTAATTAAAATATACAAGACGGGATCCTCGATTTTTCACTCCTCCAAAAGCTGAAGAAAAATCGGGACAAGTTCCGCCCACTTCTTTTGCAGTCCCGACGTAAAGTCGGAACGGGGTATTAACCCTTTTTGTCGCCAATAAATACCAACTCAAACTTATTACAATTTAAATTATTGCACAGTGAATTGACCACTGTAATTGATTTTTAGGAGATTTTAGCAAATAAAATATGATAATTTTTCTCTACGGTCTTGATACTTTCAGGTCACGCCGAAAATTAAAAGAACTTAAAGAAAAATTCATCAACGAAGTTGATAAATCGGCTTTAAATATCCAGATATTGGATGGTCAAAAGCTTGAAAAGGCGGAATTTGAAAATGCAATTTCCACTTCGCCATTTTTAGCCAAAAAAAGACTGGTACTAATTGAGAATTTAATATCAAAAAATAAGGGTCAAAAAATCCAAAAAGAAATTTTGGAGACTTTGAATAAAAACAATCTGGATAATGTAATAATAATTTTTTGGGAGGGCGAAGTAAGTCAGGAAAAATCCAGATCAAAAGTTTCCAAAAAACGCTCCGGCTTGCTTTTCAATAAACTAAAGCAAGAAAAATATGCTCAAGAATTTAACCTGCTTGAACCTGCCGGCTGCATTCGCTTTATCCAGCAGGAAATAAATTTTCGCGGGGCCAAGATAACCCCTCAGGCGCTAAAACTTCTCTCTAACCTTGTGGGAAATGATCTTTGGCAAATGAATTCGGAAATAAACAAACTTATCTCTCTTTTTAGGGACAAAATAATTGATGACCAAGGGGTCAAAAATACAGTTAAAACAAAAATAGATGAAAATATTTTCAAACTTACTGATGCCTTGGGCCAAAAAGACAAAAAAATGGCGCTAAAGCTGATATCAGACCAATTGAAAAATGGTACAACACCAACTGAACTTTTATCAAAAATGGTCTGGCAATTTAAAAATCTTTTGCTGATAAAAGAGTTCGCTGAAAAAAACGGTTATGGTTATTCACCTTCAAATATGAACTATCAGCTTGGTATTCATCCTTTTGTAATAAAAAAAACAATGGCGCAAACAAAAAACTACAATCTTGATGACTTAAAAAAAACCTATGCTGAGTTGCTCCAGATAGACTATAAAATAAAAACAAGTCAAATTGAACCGGAAGTTCTATTTGACTTGCTTGTAATAAAAAGCTAAAAAAATTATTTTTTATTTAAGGAATTGACCAGTTTGCTTAGTCGAGATTTTTTGCGGGCAGCTGTATTTTTTTTAAGAATTCCTTTTTGAGAAGCCTTGTCAATTTTTTTAACCGCTTGTTTAAGCCATTCTGAAGATTTGGATTGATCTTTTAACGAAACGGCCTTTCGGACTTTCCTCACTAAAGCGGTAATATCACTTTTAATTTTTTTATTTCTCTCATGTCGCTTTTTGCTCTGACGCAATGATTTAAAAGCAGAGTTTTTTGTAGGCATATTTTATAATTAATAATTATAAACTAAAAACATCTATATTTATCATTCTTAATTCATTAATCAAGTTTAGCAGATAATTTCATATAAATCAAGGGCTTTGACAATAAGGCTTAAAAAAACTAAAATGAATAAGTAATAACTAATAATCCCAAAACTATGTTTAAAAAAGAAGAAGAAATGGATAATATTGAAACAGTAATAGGCCCTTCTGTCCAGGTTGAAGGTAACTTTGTTGCCGATGGCGATATTATTATTGAAGGAGTGGTTTCAGGCAGTATTAAAACGGAAAAAAATCTTCACGTTGGCCAAAATGCTAAAATTTATGCGGATATTTGGGCAGCCAATGCGGTAATTGCTGGCGAAGTGCAGGGAAACCTAAAAATTAAAGAAAGTCTTGAGCTTACAGGCACTTCAAAAATTTTTGGTGATGTTAAGACAAAAAGCATAACCATCACTTCTGGTGCATGTCTTCATGGAAAATGCAACGCCGGCGATGATAAAAAAACCAAATTTGAAAAAATTGATGATCTAAAAAAAATTGACCGTAAAAAATCAAAAGTACTTGAAAATTCTGGTCAGGAAAATCATAACCTTCCTGAAAAGATAAAATAATTTAGTCTGAAAAAATAATGATTTTCTGATTGATTTATGTATTTATACCTTTACGATTCATTTCTTAGTAATAAAAAATACAGCCGTCTTCTGGCTAAAACAGAAACCAGACTGACTGATTTAGGTATAGGCGGAAAAATATTTCGCCTTTCTATTTTAAGAAATACTGAAGAACTTTTAATTGATGAAATTAAAAATGGCATTAAGACGATTGTGGTTGTTGGAAATGACAAAACTTTCAGCCAAATAATAAATCTGGCTGCAAAATTTGATATTCCCATAGGTTTTATACCGATTGGCAGTCAAAATGAAATAGCCCAAATGCTTGGTATTCCAAAAAAAGAAGAGGAGGCCTGCAATACGATTGCTGCAAGAATAGTAAAAAAAATTGATTTGGGAAAAGCAAATAATATTTATTTTCTTTCAAACTTAACCGTTTCGGGAGAAAAACTCACAATAGAGTGTGACAATAAATACCGAATTACCACAAAAATAAAAAATCAAATCAATATTTGTAATTTAAAGCCATTACTTGTTTCAAATTTAGGGCCAAAATATTTTAATCCCCACGATGGTTTTTTAGAAATTCTGATCCAACCAATTAATACCGGTTTTTTTCAATTTTTTAAAAAAACAAATGTAATACAAAAAAGCATAATCCCTTTTAAAAAAATATTAATATGCAGTAAAGATTCCATTCCGATAACAACTGACAGTAAAAAAATCCTTAAGACTCCAGTAAAAATTGAGGTTGTGCCAAAAAAACTCAAAGTGATAGTTGGCAAAAGCAGAGTATTTAATTAAATAATATTACCGCTTAACCACCACTTACCCTCATATATTACAGTTTATTCTAAATTTGGCTTATCTTAAATTATAAAAAATTACCTCTTTAAAAATTAAAGGAGTAATTTTTTTATTAAAAAGAAGGGATTATTTATTAGATTAAATTTATTTAACCGCCGGACTGGGAACTAATCCAGATTTAACTTCTTGTACAGAATTATCTTCAACTATCATTTTTTCCTTTGAAATAGAAATTACCTGACTCCTGGAAACCACCAACTTTTGATGCCAAAGACCCTTAATCAAACCCGTGCTAATATGATAATGGGTTATTAAGCTGGTTTCCAATTCAATTTCAAAAGAATCAACCTTACCTAAACTTCGGCCATTTTCAGTATAGACAGGCAAACCAATTAAATTATCGCTTAGGATTTTCATACCTATTTTCTCAATTAATTATTTCGACTTCCTGTTTTTTCTTAAACATAATCTGCTGCTGAAAAATAGTCAATAGGGTTGTTATAAACCAATATAAAACCAACCCAGCCGGAAGACTAACCCCGATAAATATCGTTAAAATCGGCATAAAATAAAGCATTTGCTTATTCATCATTGCCATCATATCCTCATCTTTTGCCCCGGGTGTAGCTTTTTTTGGCCTATTGGTGGAAAGCATTTTGGTCTGCCAAAACTGTGAAGCTCCCGTTAAAACAGCTAAAATCACACTCGGTTTAGATAAATCTAAAATTCCTAAAGTGATTGGATTAAGCTGCTCTGGATTTTGGATGAAAGGATAAAGTAAATCTAAACTTTCAACACTAAGGCCGGTCCTAAAAACTTGAAAAACTGCGATCAAAAAAGGCAGTTGAATTAACAAAGGCAGACAGGAGGATAGGGGATTAACCTTATTGCTCTTGTAGAGTTCCATTGTTTCTTTGGCAAGCTTTTCTTTATCATTTTTACATTGTTTTTTAATCTCTTCAATTTTTGGCTGAAGTTCCTGCAAAGCCTTTTGTGACTTAATGGCTTGATGGGAAAGAGGATATAAAACCAACTTGATAATAATTGTCAATATAATAATTGCTACTCCCAAATCCTGACCGGGAACAACATTATAAAGAAAAACTAAAAGATTCAGCAGCGGCTGATATAAAATAACATTAAAAATTTCCATCATAAAAATAATCTTTATTTATAAATATCAATAAAATTAAATAATTCTATAATAAATTCCGGAATACTTTTTCTGCCTTAAATCGCCAATAAAAAATTACGGAACTGGATCATACCCACCTTTGTTAAAGGGGTTGCAGCGTAAAATTCTCTTAAAAGCCATTATTCCACCTTTAATCACTCCATATTTTTCAATCGCTTTGTAGCCATATTGGGAACAAGTTGGGGCAAAACGGCAAAAACCATAAGGAAAAAGATACGAAAAAATCCCATGATCAAAAGAAAGGGTTTTTTGATAAATTTTTATTAATTTTAAAATAAAAAAACGGGGGTAATATTTCATTATTTTAATAATTTGGCTTTATTTAGCAAAAAAATTAAATCTTTTTCCAAATCCTTATACTTAGTTCCTAAAGATTTTTGTCCGGCGGAACATATTATATCATAGCCAATTTTTATTTTTTGCTTATTTAAGCGAAAAATTTCTCTTAGTTGTCGCTTTAAATAATTTCTTTCTGTAGCCTTTTTACTTACTTTTTTAGAAACAACTACTGTAAAACGGCTAAAATCAAGCTTATTAGCCAATAATTTGACCCTAAGCCGAGGAGAAAAAAAAGCCTTTCCTAAGGCATTTATTCTTTTAAAATCCTTGTCTTTGGTTATCCTATATTTTGCAGGAAGCATAATACCAAAAAGGGGAATATAATTATTTGGAAAGTTGCTTTCTTTTCTTCTGGCGTCGATTTTTTAAAACGGTCCTCCCACTGGCAGTACTCATTCTCTTGCGAAAACCGTGTTTTTTTTTAGCCTTTCTGTTATTGGGCTGAAAAGTTCTTTTGGGCATATTATAATTATTAAAATATTAATTAATGCTTATATAAATATAAAATGATAAAAATAAGTTAATTAAGGTAGTGAACAAAGTATCCGCTGTGCCAAGACTAATATTTCCAACAGTTATTAAATATCAAAAAAGACCTGCTTCATATTATATAACCTTTTGTATATAATATCAGATTCTAAATGTTTAGTCAAAAAACCACAATAAAAAAATAAAAAAACTACTATACACAATTCATTAACAGCTTATTAACATTATGCCCTTATTTTATGGTTTTGTGGATAAATTCTTTGTGCTATAATAAAATGGTTATTAAACCTAGTTAAAATTTAGAAAACAAAAATCTAATTCCATCTTATAAAATACTTTTATGGAGGAACAAAAAATCTGGCAAGCTGCTTTAGGAGAACTTGAACTTACGCTTAGCCGCGCTAATTTTACTACGTGGTTTAAAAACACCTTCATCTCTTCGCTTGGTGAAAATATCGCCATAATCGGAGTACCAAATACTTTTACCAAAGCTTGGCTTGAAAAAAAATACCATTCTTCAATTTTAAAAGCTTTACAAAAAATTACTGAAAATAAAATTAAGAGTATTGAGTATCGAGTTGAGGTCAGATCAAATACTCAATCAATTGACTTTTTAAAGCCAATCAAAACAGAAAGTCAAGAAAATGAAATTTTGGATATGCCGTCAGGCAATTGTTCAAATATTAATGAATTTGGACTTAATTCCAGATACACTTTTGAAAATTTCGTTATTGGTAAAGCCAATGAACTGGCCCATGCAGCCAGCGTAGCGGTTTCAAAAAAACCCGGAGAGGTCTACAATCCTTTATTTATTTATGGCGGGGTTGGACTTGGAAAAACCCATTTAGCTCAAGCTATTGGCAACAGTGTTATTAAACAAAATAATAAAAAAAATATTTTATACGTATCATGCGAAAAATTTACCAGCGATTTCATCAGATCAATCTCAAGTAATAAAATTGAAAGGTTTAAAGATAAATATAGGTCAGTAGATATTTTATTGATTGATGATATTCAATTTTTAGCCGGTAAAGAAGGAATTCAAGAAGCTTTTTTTCACACCTTCAATGAACTCCACCAAGTAAACAAACAGGTGGTTATAACCTCAGATAGGCCACCAAAAGCAATACCAGCGCTTGAGAGTCGTTTGGTTTCCCGTTTTGAATGGGGGATGATGACTGATATATCCGCACCCGACTTGGAAACCAGATCAGCAATTCTAAAATCAAAATGTCTAGAAAAAAATTATCAATTAGACGATGAAATTATTTATTACACAGCCACAAATATCCAAAATAATATTCGTGAACTTGAAGGAGCTTTAAATAAAATAATAGCATACCACCAATTAGACGGCAGTTATCCAACAATTGAAAGTGTAAAAAAAATATTAACATCAATTACATCTGTCCAAAAAAGAAATTCCATAGTTCCAAAACAAATAATTGCTACCGTTGCCCAATTTTATGATTTAAAAGTTGAAGATTTACTTGGTTCCTGCCGAAAAAAAAGTCTCGCTCTGCCCAGGCAAATAACAATGTATTTAATGCGTGAAGAGCTGAAAAGTTCTTTCCCCTCAATTGGGCAAGAAATAGGAAATAGGGATCACACGACAGCCATGCATGCTCATGTTAAAATAATAAAAATTATAAATAATGATGAAAAAATCAATCGCGACATTAAATTAATCAAAGAAAAACTTTATAATTAATTATTGATAACCTGTTGAAAAGTAGCAGTTTATAGCACATAAAAACCATTAAAAAAATGCACAAACTGTTAATAAAATTGTCTTTAAAAAAACAAAATAAGTTAACCAAAATTTATTAACAACCATCTCCACAAGAGTCAACCAACAAAGCCGGCATAATAAAAGCTAAAATAAAACAAAAATAAAACTTATCCTACTTATCCACTCCCTTATTATTAGTATTTAAGTATATAAATTAATTAATTAAAACTATATGAAAATATCTTGTACACAAGAAAATTTAAATCAAGGTTTGTTTATTGTAAGTCACATTGCTTCTAAAAATACTGCGCTACCAATTTTAAATAACATTTTAATTCAATCCACTGAGGGGATAATAAAACTCTCAGCAACCAATTTGGAAATTGGAGTAAATTGCACCATTCGCGGAAAAATAGAAGAAAAAGGTGAGTTTACAGTCCAGTCAAAATTATTGGCTGATTATATAAGTCTTTTACCAAAACAACAAATTGATTTAAAAACTTTACATAATTCAAATGAAGATCATGGACAAACAATTGAAATTAAATGTAAAAATTATTCAACAAAAATTAAAGGTCAATCTGCGGCTGATTTTCCATTAATTCCACAAATTGAAAAAAAGAATGCATATATTTTAAATTGTCAAAAATTTAGGCAAGCGATAAGTCAAGTTATTTTTGCTGTTTCTATTAGTGAAAACCGTCCCGAAATAAGTGGAGTTTTATTTGATTTTATTGGTAAAAGTCTGGTAATAGCTGCAACTGACAGTTATCGTTTGGCAGAAAAAAAAGTTGAACTTGATAAAAAATCAATAAGTGTTCCCCAGAGGGTAATTATTCCATCTCGAACACTTCAAGAATTGCAAAGAATTTTAGGCAGTTTTAAAGATCCCGCATCAATTTCAGAAATTGAAAATATTGAAATCTATTTGTCGGAGAATCAAATTCTTTTTGTTTTGGGAAATATTGAACTAATTTCCCGTCTTGTCGAGGGTCAATATCCAGATTATCAACAAATAATACCAAAAGAATCAAATACTCAGGCTGTTGTTGAAACAAATGATTTTATTAAAGCTACAAAAACAGCAAGCCTTTTTACTAGAAGTGGAATTTATGATGTTGGTTTAAATTTTTCTACAGAGGATAAAGAAATAACAGTATCGGCTGCAAATAATCAGTTGGGTGAAAATACTTCACAAATTCCCTGTGACATTTCCGGACAAAAAAATAATATAGTGGTAAATTATAAATATCTTTTGGATGGTTTACAAAATATGGATTCCGGACAAGTTGAAATAAAAATAATTGATAGTGGTAATCCTTGTATTATAAAACCTGTTGGAAAGAATACTGATTATCTTTATATTATAATGCCAATCAGGCAATAATAAAAAATTTTTAATTTAGATGATAAATTTAATTTTTTTGGTTTAATTTTTAGGTCAAGTTTTATTTGTAATTAAAACCAACTTTATTAAAATTAAATCCGCCAACAATGTTGGCGGATTTAATTTGTCAGAACTAATAATATAGGGTGAAGTTAATGTGTTATTTTTTTAATGAATTACTCAATGGTTATTTTTATTTCATCACTCCAATAACTATATCCTTCAATAATTTTAATCTCACCAAAAAGTTTATACGTGCCGACAGGTGGTGGATTTGACCATTGAAGTGAAAAATTATTTCCCAAAAAAGACCTAGCAGTATTTATATATTTTTTTTGTCCATATATATCTTTAATATATATATCTATTTTTTCTATATTTTCATGATTTTTAATTTCAGCTTTTATAGCATAGGGAAATTTATCAATTTTTATAATATCTTCATCTAAAGGTTTTTGCCAATTAATCTTTGTGTCGGGTAATTTATCAAAATTTATATTTAATTCAATCTCGTCGCTGTTAGAATTTTCAACGTCATCATAGACGACTGCTTTGAGTTGATAAAAGCCTCGGCCTATTTTAGGGTCACCAATATAAACTTCCAAATTAAATGGTGGTGAATCAGTTTCTGCTATAAGCCGGTTATCTATATAGTATTCAGCTTTTACTATTCCCCTTTTGGCTGAAGTGTCTATTGTTATTGATATATTACGGCTGTCAATTGTTTGATTTTTCTTTGGAGAAATTATTTTAATTTTTGGTTTATTGGCAATATTATGGACATCATCATGTTCAGTCGGAACTTCTTCGGAAGTGTAGTTGTTTTCTTCTGCCCATCTTTGAACTGCTTCTTCCCAGCGCTGATATTGAGGATCGTTCAGGTTTGGCGGAGTATTTCCCAAGGGATCATCTTTGTGTAAATAGTGAAGGATAGAATGGATTTGGCGGAAATTTTTTTCTTCCACTAAATGTTCGGGGGTAAGATTTGTCGCCAGTTTTCCACTTATCTTATCTATCTTAACTTTCATCCCTTCAATTATTGTTCCATTTAAAACCGGTTTATCAGTTTCAATCGGAGCCGGTTTATTAAATGGTTCAAACGGAGTATTACCTAAAACCCGACTCATAAATTTATTCCAAATTGGTGCCGCCACAATTGAGCCGTCCGCCCCTCTTTTCATTTCTTTATTATTATTATTTCCCACCCATACGCCAACAGACAGCGATGGGGTATAACCCAGAGTCCATGCATCGCGGTAATCGTTAGTTGTTCCGGTTTTTACAGCAACCGGTCTTCCTCCCAACCAAAGGTTGCTTCTTTCACCAAAAATATAAGCCCTGGCTGCGTTGTCTGACAAGACATCATTTATTTGTCTAGCATATTCTGTTTCCAAAACTTTCTTTTCCGCTTTTTTATATTCTTCTAAAATATCTCCATTTTTATCCCTTATCTCCAAAATGGCGGTGACGGGATTCCATTCTCCTTCTCTGGCCAAGGTGGCAAAGGCATTGGTATGTTCCAAAAGTTGAACTTCGCCTCCACCCAGAACCAATGCTAATCCAAATCGGCTTCTATTTTTAAAAGTAGTATAACCAAGATTTTCTGCTAGATTAATTACATTATCAACCCCTGTAAGATAAATAGCTTTTACTGCCGGTATATTTAAAGAACCTTGTAAGGCTTTTCTCATTGTAACCGGACCGTTTTCTTGTAAGTTGTAATTTTTGGGTTCGTAATCCCTACCGTCATAATTTTTGAATTTAGTCACAACGTCGTACAAAACGGTTTCCGAAGTATAGCCTTTTTTAAAAGCAGCCGTATAAACTATTGGTTTAAATGATGATCCGGGTTGACGTGATCTTACAGCAACATTAACCTGAGGATCAAAAGTGCAGTTTTGGCCAGGTAAGCAGTTTTCTGGAGCTGGATCAGCAAAGTAGTCTTTAGAACCAACCATGGCCAAAATTTGACCGGTTTTCGTGTCAATTGCCACCATGGCTGCATTATTGGCATTAAAATTTTCAGCGTTTTTTGGGGTAACTTCTCGTATTATTTCTTCAGCTATTTCTTGTTTATATAAGTCTAAGGTAGTAATTACTTTTAAGCCACCTTGTTCAACTGTTAATTCACCGTATTTTCTGGTAAGATATTCTTTAACATACATGACGAAATGTGGAGCAACTATGTTTTCGCCTCTTTTTCGAAATTCAATTTTTTCTTTTTTGGCCAACTCCGCTTCTTCTTTGGTAATATAACCAAGTTCCACCATACTATTTAAAATCCAATGTTGCCGGCCAAAAAGGGCATCGGTTCTGCTGCCGTAAGGAGAATAGTAGGTGGGAGCTTGTGGTAGGGCGGCAAGAATTGCGGATTCAGCCAAACTTATATCCTTTAAGCTTTTGTTAAAATAAGTTTGAGAAGCTGCTTCTGCGCCGTATGCCACGGAACCATAAGGGATTTCATTAAAATACATTTGGAGTATCTCGTCTTTGGAAAACTTTTTTTCAATCTGATAAGAAATTATTACTTCCTTTACTTTTCTGGTGTAAGTTTTTTCCGGGCTTAAAATAGCATTTTTTACCAGCTGTTGAGTTAGGGTAGAACCGCCAACTTTACTTCCGGTAAATATATTTTTTATTGCTGAACGAAGTATGCCAGCAAAACTTATTCCTTTATGTTCATAGAAATTTCGGTCTTCAGCAGTTAATGTGGCATGTTTTAAATGTTTTGGAATGTCGGCCAGATTAATAAAAGTTCTTTTTTCTGCGCCATGTATATCATAAAGTAATTTTTCGCCGGTTCTGTCATATATTTTAGTGCTTAAGGCAATAGAACGATCTATTATTTTATTTGGGTTCGGTAAATCTTTTGCTATCCAAACTAAAAATATAATGCTTAAAATTATCACAAAGAAGGCCGCAAAAACGGAAAAAGTAATAGCATTTTTTAGTAGATTTTTAGGCGGGCGCTTTTTGCGGCCGGTAAAAATAGGTTGTTTTGTGAAAAAAAAAGTTTTTTTTCGGCGAACATCACGAAAATTTCTGTTTTTCCATATTTGTGGAGACTTGGTTTTTATTGATAGACCCGGTATTGGCATTAAAGTATATTATTAATTAAATAATAAGGCGGCGCCAAGAACAGCAGCATCATCTTTTAAGATACTTATGGCAATTTTGGTTTTATTTGGCTTTTTGCTAATTGACTGTTCTTTCGCAAGTTTTATTGCCGGCATTATAAGAGATTTAACTTTTGAAAGTCCTCCTCCTAAAACTATTATTTCTGGATCAAGTATATTTATTATATTAGATATTCCACAAGCTAAGGCTTCAGACATTATTTTGAATGTTTTAACGGCATTTTTTTCTCCCTGTTTGAATTTTTCCTCAACAAAAAGAGAATTTTTATTTTGGCCGGTGATTTTCTGATAGATTTTTGTCATCGCCGTCCCAGAAGTATAGGCTTCAAGATGTCCATTTTTTCCACAACTGCAAACAAATCCATTTTTCTCAATAATCATGTGACCGATTTCTCCGGCAAATCCGAATTTTCCATGGTATATTTTTTTGTTAATTATTATTCCTCCACCGACTCCTGTCCCTAAAGTTAAGCCAGCTATCGGGTTATAGCCTTTTCCTGCTCCGCAAATAGCTTCTCCCAAGGCAAAGCAATTTGCATCATTTTCTATTTTTACAGGTTTTTTAAATTTTTGGTTGATTATTTTTTCGATTTTTACATTTTTAAAATTATTGCTGAAATTAGGGCTGGAGATTAAAATCCCGTTTTTTTGGTCTATTTGTCCGGCGATTCCTATTCCTATACCTGTTGCTTTTGAATCAAAAACAAGATCAATTGCATTGAATATATTATTTATAATTTGAGTTTTTTTTGCTTTGGCGTTTGTATTTACCCTGGCTTTTTTGATGATTTTTTTGTTCAAAATAAGACCAGCTGCAATTTTTGTTCCGCCAATATCAAGGCCGATGTGATAATTCATATTATTATAATTATACCAAAAAATCGCCTTTTTTGGAATAAAGCGATTTTTTGGAGGAGGTGAACTTTTTTATTTTTTAATTTTATTAGTTATTCAGATTGTATTTGAGGTTTTTATTCATCCTGAGATTTTTTTGATTTAAGGCTCTTTCTCCGCCAGCGCATCTCCCATTAACCCCAAGTTCTTGAAATATGGCTTTTGCTTCATCTGTTTTTCCTTCCGTCATTAGCTGACGAGCCAAAATTATTTTGTCGAATGTTTCTTGATTTATTGATTCTTGCATTTTATCTATATGGCCCCTCATATCTTGGACTTTTTGTTTCATTGTCTCTGACCAAGCTGAATAGTTTTTTTCATTTATTGCCTGACTGATTTCTTGCCGATGCTGCGCTGAAAATTTATGCTCAAATTTATTTCTTTGGCTTTCTGTTTCACCATTAAATGAATTAGAGGCAAAGCTGCTTGCTCCAACTATTGCCGTAGTTAATAAAAGGCCAAGTCCGGCAATGGTAAGATAATATGTTTTTTTCATAGGCTATTTTGGTTAATTTTTAGATTTTTTTGTTAACGGTTAACATCTAGTAATACGCTATTATTATATTTTTCTTTCACATGATTGCTAATATTTAAGAATTTATATCGGTAAAAAAAATATTTGTTTAAAAAATAATAATATTTTAACAAAATTAATTTTATCTTCTAGCACATTGAGGACAAGGAGGAGGTATAAATCTCTCAGGCCTTATCCAAGGATTAATTGATTGTGCTTCAAAATCATTATTAATTAAAGACCTGCCATTAACAATTACCCTTTGGCCGACCACAAGTTGGCAGGTTGAAGTTGGTATGCTCCAAATATTTCCTCTAAAATCTTTTATTATTGTCTCCTTATCACTTACTTCAATCACAATTCCCAACATTCTTCCTCTTTTGGGAGCAAAAAGCATCCGTCCTTGAAATCCCATTATTTTTTGGTATAAAGGCATTTTTCGGTAAAATAGATCTTCCAGTTTTCCTGCTCCTCCTCCCGCATATATTATTGATCCAACAGCTGCACTTAAAATCATACTTATTAAAACAATAAGTAGGGGACTGTATTTGTGTCCATTGGTTGTATGTTTAAAATTGTAAAAAGCGGTAATTATAAATAAAATTAAAATTAAAAGCCAAAAATAAGGCAGGCCGATTAAAATTTTTCTCAATATTCCTTCGGTATCTATATAATATTGCCAGTTAGTATTTTTGAACAAAAAAAACATTATACTGAAAGAAAGGCTTCCTACAACAATAGATAATCCAAAAAATAACCATATAATATAACTTTTCAGCAAAAATTCCCATTTAGGTTTTGGCTTAATATGGCCTTCTTTTATTTTTTGCAGTATTTTTTGGCCGGTTGATTTTTCATTATTTTTGTCCATACTATTCGTCAAATATTTTTTTAAATTTTTTCTTTCCCCTATTTAAATAAGTAGCAATAGTCCCTGCCGGCTTTTTCATAATATCGGATATTTCTTGGTAGCTTTTTTCTTCAAAGTACTTTAAAATAATAACCTCGCGGTATTTATTTTCCATATTATTCAGTGCCTCAGTAATATTATTTTTCAATATTTGCCGGTCAATTTTTTTGTTAATGTCAAATTCAGATGCCAAATTATTTAAAGCTTCTTCATTCGCTTCAGACGAAAGGAGGAAAATTTTATTTTTATTTTTTCGGTAGTGGGAAATTACGTGGTTTCTGGCGATTTGATATACCCAGGAAGAAAATTTTAAATTTGAGTTATAGCTGTTAATATTTTGATAAATTTTTATAAATATTTCTTGCAACAAGTCTTGTGCTTCCTCTAAAGAAGTGTTGGAAATTCTTAAAATAAAGCGAAGGAGTTTTTTTTCATACCGATTGACTATATGTAAAAAATTATCCTGGTTTTCCAAGGTTAGTTTGACAATATCTTGATCGGTTTTTTGAGAAAAATCTTGATTTTTATCCATGTCAACATTATATCCTTATACCTGTATTTTACAAGTAGCTTAATTTTTAGGCTGTAAAATAATCGTTGAACCTGAAATTAGGACAAATTTTGAGCCACCTTCAATACTTTTTACAGTAATACTGCTTTCGTCTTTTGCAATTATTTCTCCATGAATATTCAGAATGTTTTGCCCGGATGTAGGGCGTCCGCCTCTCATTGTTCCGCCTCTTTGGGTCATTTGCTCCCTGAGTTGAATCCTTTGCTCTTCTGTCATATTTTCAAAATCAGGTCTTTGTCTGTTTGCTCCTTGCTCTGATGGAATTTGTTGGTTTTGCATTCCAAAGTTTTTTCCGATTTCTTCCAAGTCAGCCGGGTTTTGAGCCATTACAATTCTTTGGGCGGAAATTATTCCGTCGCTGTTTTCAACTCCAAACACTATTACTTGATTACCCGCTGTAAGGTCATCAATATTAACTAATAAAAAATTTTCTTCCCAATTCCGACCCTGATCAAATAAGGTCTGCTGATCATTGTTTTCCTCCGGCAAACGATTTTCTTGTTTTTGATTTTCAGCTTGGCCGTTGTTTAGACAGCCATAAGAAAAAATCAGGAAAAAAATTGGTATTATTAAAAATCTGTTTTTTTTCATGTTTTTAGCGCTATTT
>CAZCCC010000018.1:0-28379 GCA_964497245.1 uncultured Gammaproteobacteria bacterium
TTTCCATCAAAAACCAGCCGCCAAAAACCATCAACTTTGGCCGCTAAAAAATTACCACCCTCACCAATACCACCACTGCCAAAAACAACTCCGCCGCGGATATGATCGGCATATTCTTGGCCGATTACTATGCTAATTTCATCCGGACTCTTGTCATATTTTTCAACAAACAACTGCTTAATTTCTTCAGCATTATTTACAGTATCTTTCTGTTGATTTCCAATCTCGCATTCACCGCGGAAAAAAGCCCATTCTTCACAATAACTTCCATTAGAAAAAAAACAAACACCATATTGATTGCCTTCTTTATCCTGCATAATTTCAATTTGGCCACCATTTTCTTCGCAAAAAACAGAGGCCGGATTAGCTAGACCAGCTTGTCCACCATTAATTTCCTCATCGGCTAACTGATCTTTTTGATTGGCATTCTCAATAAAACTGCAACCAGAGAATATTAAAGTAAAAACCAAGATAAGAAAAAAATAATTTTTTTTCATACTTTTATTTAAATTATTAAATTAATCCGCCATTGCCGTATCAAAACCTTCCTCAATTTCTATTCCCTTTTCAAGCTGAATATGAGCGTCTTTTAAGGCTTTTTTGGAAACTATATTTGGAGCGTCCATTAATAAATCACGATTGTCGCCGGTTTTAGGAAAGGCAATAACATCGCGGATGCTTTCTTCATTCTGCAAAATGGCAACAATTCGATCCAAACCTGCGGCGATTCCACCATGAGGCGGAGCGCCATACTCAAAAGCTTCAAGCATATGCCCAAATCTGTTTTTAATTTCTTTTTCAGAAAGCCCCAATATTTGAAAAATTTTCTTTTGAATATCTTGCCTGTGTATTCTAATAGAACCGCCCCAAATCTCTGTGCCGTTTAATATTAAATCATAACCGGCAGAATGCCACTTTTCCGGTTCATTTGGATATTTCTCATAATCCTGCAAATTGGGCATTGTAAAGGGATGATGACTTGCCACCAATTTTTTTTCAGACTCTGATTTTTTAAAGGCTGGCGGATCAATCATCCAATGAAAAGCCAATTCGTTTTTGTCATTTTTGTCCCGCCTTAAATCCGCTTTGTCAGAATTGTATTTTTTCATCAGATCTTCATGCTTTATTCGTGGAAAAGGCAAAGTTGTTATCTTTTTTTGAGGATAAAGTTCTGTGATAATTCTTACCATTAAATCTTCGGTTATTTTCATGATTTCGTCCTGGTCGACAAAGCTCATTTCAACATCAATTTGAGTAAATTCTCCTTGACGATCGCCTCTCTGGTCCTCGTCCCGGAAACATCTGGCAACTTGAAAATATTTCTCAATGCCGGAAACCATTAAAAGTTGCTTGAATTGCTGCGGAGACTGCGGTAAGACATAAAATTTTCCCGGCCAAAGTCTGGCAGGAACAATAAATTCTCTGGCTCCTTCCGGTGTACCCTTGGTTAAAGCCGGCGTTTCTATTTCCAAAAACCCCAGTTGATCATAATAATCGCGAACGAGCTTAACTATCTTGTGTCTCATTATAATATTATTTTTCATCCGTTCACGTCTAATATCCAAATAACGATATTTCATTCTAACTTCTTCTCCCGGTTCTTTGGGGTTATCTATTTCAAATGGCGACGTTTTTGCCTCATTTAAAATTTCTAATGATTCACCGGTCATTTCAACGGTTCCGGTCGGAATTTTTTCATTAATCATTTTTTCCGGCCTCTTGTTTATTGTTCCTTCAATAGAAATGACAAATTCGGATCTTAAGCTGGTGGCTAATTTATAAGCCTTATCAAATTTCGGTTCAAAAACAACCTGTATAATGCCGCTTCTATCCCGTAAGTCAATAAAAATTATTTTACCGTGATCACGCCGAGTATGAACCCAGCCGGTCACTTTTACTTTTTGCCCCGCCTTACTTATCACCTCCAAAATTGCTGTTCTTTTTTGCATAAATTAAATAAAAAATTAGAAATTAATACTTATATCATACTATTTTTTTAACTTTTTAACAAGACTTGACAAAATTAGTGTTTTGCTTTAATATAAATTTTTACTAGGCAATGTTCTTTGTATTTAAGTCCAAACCAAAAAAAGATAGGAGGTGAAAAAAATGTCAAATGTTATGGACTTGATTGGCAGATGCCAGAGGGCAGGAGGAAGGTGTGAAGTTCCGTTTGAAGAATTTGTGATCCTCCTGAAAAAAGGAGATGCCGAAATAAACGGCATCAAAAACCAGGGTCAAGAAGATGGAAAATTTAAGACCCAGTGCCGGCTGGACAAAAAGAAAGAAGGAGAAACGCATGTTTTGTTTTTTACTGTCATTACGGACTCTCCCGTTAACTGGGAGGAAGTCTAATTCCCACTCGCCACCAAAGCAGGAGTTTACAGATAGTTGCTCCTGCATTTTTTTATATAAAAAAGCCGCAGCAAATTACTTCGCTGCGGTAAGTTATTATCCTTGAATAAGATGACCATAGCGATTTGTAACTGCATCTTTCACAGACATCGGGTGTCCGCAATAAACGCAAGTTAAACCGCAGGTTGGCCAACCATCTTCACCAATAAGGCCCTTTTGTCCATCCACTTCAAAAAGCGGATTCACTGCCGTGCTTCGTCTGGTAATACAGTTTGAATTAAGGCAGTCAAAAGTGTCATTCACGTAGGGAGGCAAGGGGTATTCAACTCGGGTATAACCCTTTGTTCTTTCGTCGGCTGTGCTCTCACCACTTCGCTTCATGTGGCTGAAACGAACACAGGCCGAGATTATACCGTGTTTGGCTGCCTGCTCAGGTGAAATTTGATGACCGAAAAGCCACAAGGTTCCCTTTTTCCGACCCATTGTCGGAGAATCAAGATTTCGGCCCGGAAGAATTTGGCCACCTTTGGACTGATTGAAAACCCCGTCTTCAAACAAAATCCGATCATGAACCGGAACCAAATCCGATTCCAGTCTGTCGATTGCGACCCCGTTTTCAATTGCCTGGACAATGCCCTGCATTCCTTGGTAGCGTTCCACTAATTGAACATGGTGTTCGTCCCACCACTCCCTTTTAGAAACCCACTCCATCTGGAATTCAAATGGCGGTACCTCAAACACAGGACCGCGTTCATGCTGATGATTGTAACAATCAATATAGATTGCTTCACGAGTTGGTATGCCCATGGCTGACGCCATTAATATAATGGACTTTTCATGGTCCTTCAGCCTGTCGGGAACTATCGGGTCGCGTGAATCACGTGGCTGTGCGTGCATGATCATGCCTCTACAAGATTCGACAAATTCCAATGTCGCATGTAAAGGCTCAATTAGCCGTCTTGCCTCGCGCTCACTCATAATGCCGGGATTTGTCGGAGTACCGGTCAAACGCTCCGTCTGAGTCCTAAGAAAGTAACAAAAATCCCAATCTTTGGCATCAGAAAGGTTATTGCTCACAGAAGCCCTAACCCCTTTCAGCCACCAAGAAGGCGGTTGAAACTCTTTAGGACCGACAAATAGAAACTTAATGTCAAATATTTTACCAAGTTGCACATGAGAATGAGCAACCCTGCTGTATTTGGCATCGCCAATAAAAGCAAGCCTTAAATTGTCCAATATGGAAACAATCCTTTCGGAAAGATACTTTTCCGCATCGGAGCGCTGAAAAATGTCTTCCAAAATATGGTATTGATCCATATTGCGAACTCCCAATCCGCAGGAAACAATCGAAACAATATCCAGCATAACCTGTGTGTTATGAAACAAGGTTCCTTCCCCGCCTATTACAACAGACATGCCGGGGCGTATCCAATTTTTTGGCCCCTCGGTTCGACGAATTTCCCGAGCCAACCAAAGCCCGACTCCTTCTGTTTTTGTCCTAACCACCACTAGGTCGGCACAATTTTGTCGAAGCATCATAATTGTATCTTCAAGGCTTTCACCCTTGAAAAGAGAACTCTCGGATACGGAAATACCAGACATGACGTCGCAACCAAGACGCCTGGCAGCAGTTTCAGAACTCTTTTTGGTTCGCGTGCTTGTCTCCTCAAAAAGAGTTTCAACGCGTACCAATCTGTTTGGATCAAGCGACGGAGGCAGTATGCCCTTAGCATAATAAATCTGCTGATGTAAGGCTTGGATAACAATTCGTACCACTCTTTCCCTTGCCTGTTGCCTGGTATTTCCGGGCAAATTAAAGCTGATAAAATCTCTTGCCATAGCCTTCCTTCTCCTTTCTTGTCTTTCTCCAAAAATGGCTAAATTTACACAAAAAAAATACGGCTTTGCCGTCTTAATTATAGGTTGTCAATGATCCGGACAACCCTCCTTCAAAAAATATTAACAAAAATAAAAATATTAGTCAATAGCTGGCAATGCGGGGTATACTAAAGCAAATGGAACAAGGTAAGATATAAATATAGCTAAATCTTAACCTTGATGTTGAAAGGGCTCATTAAAGTATTGATAATGAATATTACCTTAAAATGAAAGACTAGCTAAGAATGGCTAGGATTTTATAATTCTGAAAGATTAAACAAAGCTTTAAATGGATTAACACCAAAGGAAAAGCTACCTAAAAGTGTTAACCTTGACTGTTAACTATACATAGACTTAAGTCAAGGCAAATATTTTTGATAAAAACCTCTCAGTTTTTAATTCAAAATCAAGCTGATTTTTTAAAAAAATATCAACCATGGAAGGATTGGAAACAATTTCCGGCGGTGGGTTAAAACCAAGCAAATCCAAAAATTTAATTAAAAAGGCATTCTTGATTAACTGCCATTCTTTATTATTAAAATCATTTTCATTGATTGCTGAAAAATACCTGCTTAATAATGTAAAAATTCTTCTGTCAGAAACTCCTACTTCAGTTAATTTCTCAACCAGCTCCAGACCAAAAGATGCCAATATAATTTTTTTGATCTGATCTTGTATTCTTCTAAAATTTTTAGCTAAACAAACCCCGGTTATGTGATCAAAATTTTTTCCATTGGCAATTGTTAAATCAACTACTGAAAAATAATGTAAACTTGGATTAAGTTTACTTTGAATTTTTTTTGTTCCTCTTCCTAAAGCTAAAATCTTTCCCTTGTCTTCAGTATAAATACTAAAAAATTGATCGGCTTCCTTATGATCAATTTTTTTCAGAATAATCCCCTTGGTTTGGTAAGTCATGATCAAATTATCAAAAATTAATAACAAATAACACCGTGACTCCTTAGAGGTAAACATTTACCATCCATACAACCAACTTCTGGACAATAGGGACAATCATATAAACAAACTTCGTCATTTTGTCTATTATTAAAAAAATTTCTAATTAAATCGTTTATTCTTTCTAATTCATTTTGATTAACATAACTGTAGCAGTCAAAAGGACAGTTAGCATCTACTAAAGCGCAATCCTCTTTAATGCTACAATAATTGCTTTTTTGTATTTCATCTTTTACATATTCTTCATTAATACCGTGATTTAGATTAATAACCATTTCATCTGCTGATCTGCTGCAGGCGGAAAGAAACAATAAGGCTAAGATTAAATATAAACTTTGTTTCATATTTTTAATTTTCTAATATATTATCAAAATTAAATTTACGGAAGATACTATTCTAAAAAGTCAATTAAATTTACCCAATCTGTCTAAATATGACTGCAAAATTAACATTGCCGCCACTGCGTCATCCGGTCCTTTTTTAACTATGCCTTTGCGTAGGCCTTGAGCCATTTTTGTACTCAAACGCTCGTCTTCAATTTCTACCGGCAAATCAATATTTTCTTTAAGCCAATTAACAAACCTTAAAACTTCCTGCATTTGTTTATTGTTCAAATTCTTCTGCCTTCCAAAAGTCTTTTTTTCACTATGTTGCATGCTGACTGGCACCCCAACCACAACTTTTTTTACTCCATATTCTGTGCAAATATTTTTAAGATAAAATAATAATTCTTCTCTGCTCTTATTAATCAGGATTTCTAGTGGCAAGGCAATTTTATTATAATGGTCAGATTTAGCCAAGCCAATTTTTTTTACGCCATAATCAATACCCAATATTGCCATAGAACTACAATTTAATGTCTGTTAAAATTTCGTGTCCTTCTTTTGTTACGGCAATAGTGTGTTCAAAATGGGCGCCCAGGCTGCCATCAGCAACGACAACACTCCACTCATCTTCAAGAGTTTTAATAATATAATCACCAGCACTTACCATCGGTTCAAGCGCTAAAACCATCCCTTCTTTTAACTCTATATCAGTTTCCCTTCTATCAAAATAATTAGGAATCTTTGGATCTTCATGAACTTGATAGCCCACACCATGACCAACCAATTGACGAATGACCGAAAAATTATTTGATTCAACGTATTCCTGAATCGCTTTAGATATATCAGAAATATGGTTGCCTGGTTTAATCTGTTTAATTCCTATTTTCAGGGAATGTTTTGTAACTTTAATAAGTTTTCTTGCCAACCGGCTTATATTGCCTATTCCAATAGTTGCTGCCATATCTGTATAGAATCCACCATCTGACGGATACCTCATTCCTATGTCAATATTTAAAACATCTCCTTCTTTAAGACTGTAATTAGAAGCGGGAACATGAACGATTTGATCATTTACGGAAGTACAAAGTGTTGTTGGAAAAGCTGGATCCCCATGTCGGCTCCGATAGTTTTTAAAGGAAGGGATTCCGCCCTTATTAGTTATCAGATCTTCAGCTATTTTGTCCAATTCAATTGTTTTTACGCCTGGTTTAGAAGCTTTGATTACCTGATTAAGAACTTCTGCAAGAATTCTACCGCCCTGCCTTAACACTTCTATTTCTTCCGGCTTTTTGATTGTAACCATATATAATTTAAAAATTAAACATCTGTTATTTGCGTTTTTAACCTGATATTAATAACATTTTCTATCTGTCTAAAAATCTCTTCAATGCTTTTTGACCCGTCAACTTGAAAAAGCTTTTTTTTATTCTGATAAATATCAAGAAGCGGCTTAGTCTCCTGATGGTAAATTTCCAGCCTCTTCCTTATCGCCTCCGGATTATCGTCTTCGCGTCTGAAAAGTCTGTCACTACATTTGTCGCAAATTCCCTTTTTTTTCGGCGGATTAAAATCAGAATGGTAGCTTAAGCCACATTTACAGGCAAGTCTTCCTGAAAGTCTTCTGATTGCCTGCTCGTCGCCCAAATTAATAATAATTGCTAAATCAATATTAGAAACTTTATCCAAAAATTCCAGCTGGGCTTTATTGCGCGGATAGCCATCAAGTACAAACCCGGCAACACAATCAGGATGATTTATTCTTTCACTTACAATTTCATTGGTAAGTTCATCAGGCACCAAACTACCATTTTTCATATACTCATTGGCTTCCTTTCCAAGGTTGGTCTTATTTTTCAAATGAAAACGAAAAATATCACCTGTTGAAACATAAGGCCAGCCATACCTTCTGGCAATAAGTTCCGCTTGTGTTCCTTTACCTGAACCTTGCGGTCCGAATACAATTATTTTCATAATATAAAATGGTAAAAAATAAGGCCTAACCCATCAGTTGATTAGCCCTAATAAATTTTTTTTATCAATTTCTGATATTTCTCCTTTTGCTTTCAATTCTCCAATTACTCGGCGAAGTTCATGCGAAGTTACTCCTCCGTCACCAAGTTCTTTGACCAAGGCCTCATAAACATTTGGTCTTTCACGGTAATCCAGGGTTTTAACTCTGTATAAAGCATCTTTAATTTCCTGTTTACTTTTAAAAATTTTTTTGCTTGAGCCAAATAAAGGCATAGCTTTTTAAAATTTTATTTTATAACAATCCCAAAACCAGATTATATTAAAGTCCTTCGTAGTCTCTCATTGTTAATTGGGCCTCAATCTGCTTGAACGTTTCAATTACTACTGAAACAACGATAAGCAGGCTTGTACCGCCGATTGCCAAGGTTGTCACTGTTGGAAAAACCCCACGCAAAACCAAAGGCATAACGGCTATAATGCCCAAAAATAAAGCACCGGCTAAAATAATCCGACTGGTGGTATTTTTCAAATACTCAGCCGTATGGCGACCGGGTCTGATTCCGGGAATAAAGCCTCCCTGTTTCTGCAGATTTTCTGCAATTTGATCAGGATGGAATACTACTTCGGTATAAAAGTAAGTAAAGCCAAAAACCAAAAGGAAATAAAGTACTCCATAAAAAATTTGATTTTCAAAAATTTCTATTATCTTCTCTGAAGCCATTACCAAAAATTGCGTCTTAGCTGAAAGAAAAAATTGAGCGATCATCGGCGGAAACAGAATAATTGAAATCGCAAAAATAATCGGGATAACTCCCGCCATATTCACCCTTAAAGGAAGGTGGGTATTTGAACCGCCATACATTTTCATTCCCCTAACTCTCTTTGCATATGATACGGGAACATTCCTTTGACCTTCTGTTATTATTATAACACCAACTATTGTCAAAATGCCAATAGCTGCAAAAATACCAAGTGTAATAAGTTGATCTTTGCTGAAAGTGATCATTGTCTGATAAAGAGAAGAAGGCAATCGTGAAACAATTCCGGCGAAAATAATTAAAGAAATCCCATTTCCTATATGTTTTTCCGACACTAACTCTCCTATCCACATCAAAAATATGGTACCGGCGGTAGTAGTCAAAATAATGACAAAAAGACGCCAAGCAGTAAGATCTCCAAATACGTTTCCTGCTGAACGGCTAAGCAAAGCTATCAGTCCATAAGACTGCATCGCTGCCAATGGTACTGTTAGCATTCTGGTCCATTGGTTTATTTTTTGTCTTCCCGACTCACCTTCTTTTGATATTTCTTCCAGCTTAGGAATAATCATTGTTAAAAGCTGAAATATAATTGAAGCAGTAATATATGGAGCAATCCCCATTGCCACAATTGAAAAATTTTCCATTCCACTTCCAGATAATATATTCATAATCCCCAAAAGTTGATTAGAACCAAAAAATTCTTTTAGCGCTTGAGTATCAATTCCCGGAATTGGAATATGGGCAGCAACCCTAAAAATAACCAACATTAACAAAACAAAAAGAATACTATTTCTCAAATCTTTAATTTTATAAATTTGGATTATTTTTCTAAACCACATTTCCAAAAGTAGTAAATGAATGAGTTGAATTAAATAAAGGGTATTAACCGCGGAGTCCCACACCTTTATTAAGATATATAAGATGGGATCCTCGATTTTCACTCCGCCAAAGGCGGAGGAAAAATCGGGACAAGCTCCGCCCACTTCTTCCGCAGCCCCGACGTAAAGTCGGGACGGGGTATTAACCCTTTTTGGCTCTACGTCGCCAATAAAAAAACTTATTTTTTCTTATTTTGTTTTTTTTCTTTAACCTGTCCACCTGCATCTATTATAGCTTTTTTTGCTGATTCTGAAAAATCATCAGCATAAACATAAAGCTTTTTTTTCAATTGTCCGCTGCCTAAAATCTTTATTCCCGGTCGGTCAGATTTGACAATATTCTTAGAAATTAATTTTTTAGCATTAACTGATTCACCATCACTGAAATATTTATCAAGTTGATAAATATTAACCGTTAGCATTTTTGGTTTAAGACTCTTGAAGCCGCCTATTTTCGGCTTATTTCTTAAAAGATCTTTCAACCCGCGTCGTTTTAGGCCTCTTTTTCCTCCAGAACGCGATCTCTGTCCCTTAATACCTCTACTACTGTATGTTCCTCTGCCTGAAGAATTACCACGACCAACTCGTTTTTTTCTCCGCCTGCTGCTTCCATCTATTTTTAAATTGTCTAGTCTTAATTCAGTCATATTAGAAAATATTATTTGCCTTTTTCAGCTTTCTCAATTTTCTTATCAGTAATTTTTTTCGGTTCCACTCTTCTTAGCATTTTTAAAGCTTTAATAGTGGCCTTCACATTATTAATTTTATTATTTGTACCTAAAATCTTTGCGACAACATCAGCAATACCTGCCAAATCCAAAACTGTTCTCACAGCACCACCAGCAATTATTCCAGTACCTTTAGGAGCCGGCTTAAGTAAAACTTTTGCTGCTTTGTATTTAATATTTATCAGATGAGGAATAGTCTGGTTATATAAAGGCACATTAATTATTTCTTTTTTTGCCTTAGCTACCGCCTTATTTACAGCCATGGTTACATCGGCTCCTTTGGCAACTGCGGATCCAACCCTGCCTTTCTTATCACCAATTACAACACAAGCGCGAAAACGCATTCTTTTTCCACCTGCCATAACTCTGGTTACCCTGGCAATATCAATTATTGACTGCTCAAACTCTTTTTCTTCTTTTTCAAAATTCCTTTTAGAAAAGCCACTATTTTTTCTCTGTTTATTTTCTCCCATCATAAATAAATTAATTTAAAATTTTAATCCTCCTTTACGGGCACCATCAGCAACTGATTTAACCCTGCCGTGATATCGATTACTTCCCTTATCAAAAACAACCTGCTCTATATTTTTTTCCTTGGCTTTCTTTGCAATGAGTTCCCCTACTCTAAAAGCCATCTCTGATTTTTTCCCATTTTTCTTAATATCTATATCTTTAGCCGAAGCCAAAGTAATACCTTTCTGATCATCAATTAACTGGGCATAAATATGATTTAAGCTGCGAAAAACGCTAAATCTTGGCTTTCTATCAATACCAAAAACTTTAGATCTGACGCGCCCTCTCCTTCTTACCTTTTTTGATTGTTTAATTATTTCTCTGTTCGGCATAATTTTAATATTTATCAATATTACGATCCTTTAGCTGATGTTTTTCCAACTTTTCTGTGAATAATCTCTTCCAAATATTTTATTCCTTTACCTTTGTAAGGCTCCGGTTTTCTTAATAATCTAATCTCTGATGCAATTTGGCCGACTTTTTGTTTGTCAGCTCCTAAAATAGTAATTAAATTTTTTTCAACTTTAATCTCAATATCTTTAGGAATATTATATTCAATAGGATGAGAATAACCCAGTTGTAAATCCAAAACATCGCCTTTTAAAGCAACTTTATACCCAACGCCATTTACTTCCAGCTGTCTGGAAAAACCTTCTGTCACTCCTTTTACCATATTCGAAATCAACCTCTGAAAAAGGCCCCATAAAGACCGCTGGGCTTTATCTGATGGATCTTTAACGGAAACAATAAGTTGGTTTTGATTTTTATCAATAGAAACTTTTGGATGAATTTTTTGAGATAATTCCCCCCTTGGTCCATTAATAACTATATTATCCGTCTCAATTTGAATACTTACACTTTCTGGTATGTTTATTGGTTGTTTTCCTATTCTAGACATATTTTAATAAATTTCACAAATTACTTCTCCTCCAAGATTTTTTCTCTTAGCTTCCTTATTTATCATTAATCCTTGGGGAGTTGAAATGACAGCAATCCCTAAATTGTTTAAAACCACTGGCAACTCTTCCTTGGTGGTGTAAACTCTTCTTCCCGGCTTACTGATTCTTTTTATATTTTTAATCGCCGACTCTTTACCTAAATACTTCAAATCAATCCTAATCTCGGCGAATTTATTTCCCCTAATACCAGCTTCAATTTTTTCAACTTTCTTAACATAACCGTATTTTTGTAAAATTTCGGCAACTCCAAACTTAATTTTAGAAAATGGCAAAAAAACCTCTGGCTTTCTTACCGCCGAAGCGTTTCTGATCCTAGTTAGCATGTCAGCAATTGGGTCTGTCATATATATAATAGTTAACTCTTAAATTAAATAAATATTTTTACCAGCTGGATTTTTTAATACCCGGAATTTGACCATTATTGGCTAATTCCCTAAAACAAATGC
Source organism: uncultured Gammaproteobacteria bacterium (assembly GCA_964497245.1). Taxonomy (GTDB): domain Bacteria; phylum Patescibacteriota; class Patescibacteriia; order Buchananbacterales; family UBA6539; genus CAZCCC01. Next base: position 11,773 of record CAZCCC010000018.1, read on the forward strand.
GGCATAAATTAAAATCACGCAGATAACCCCTTCGGCGACCACACCGCCAACAACGCCTAACAATCCTAGAAGAATATTTAGGCTTCTTTTTTGACTTTACAATTTGTGCTTCTGTTGCCATAATTTTATTTCTCTTTTTTAAAAGGAAAACCGAACAGCCGGAAAAGTTCTAAACCCTCTTCCTTGCTTTTGGCGGTGGTAGTAATTGAAACTTGAAGTCCATGAATTTTCTCAACCTCATCTGACTTTATTTCTGGAAAACAAATATGTTCATTGAATCCAAGATTTAAATTTCCTTTACTGTCAACCGACTTGTCATCTAAACCTCTAAAATCTCTCACCCTGGGCAAGGTTACATTTATCAACTTATCTAAGAAATCATACATCCTTTTGCCTCTTAAGGTAACCACCATTCCTACAACAAGTCCTTGTCTTATCTTAAAATTAGAAATTGATTTTTTAGCCGTTGTGCTTACTGGTTTTTGACCAGTAATACGCTTCAAACTGTTCTGAAAAACCTCATTAAATTTTGCATCTTTAAGCGCGTGCCCTGTCCCAATATTTATTACCACTTTTTCAATCTTTGGAACAGCCATGTTATTATCATAACTAAAAAGTTCTTTAATCGCTGGAATTATTTCTTTTTTATATTTTTCCTTTAACCTATTCATAAAAAAATAAATTGAAATTAACTAAATTATTTCTCCACATTTTCTGCAGACCCTGGTTTTTTTACCATTTTCGTGGACTTTATAACCAACCCTGACAGCTTTCCCGCATTTTGTGCAAATCAATATTACATTACTCACTTGAATCGGAGCAGGAAATTGGATTCTCTGACCTTTTTCTCCTTGCTTCTTTGGCTTCATATTCTTAAAAAGCAGGTTCAATCCTTCAACCGTAATTCTATTCTTTTTGTTAAAAATTTGTATAACCTTTCCGGTTTTTCCTTTATCTTTTCCGGATAATATTTTTACTTTGTCGCCTTTTTTAATATTCATAAAATTAAATTATAATACTTCAGGCGCTAAAGAAACTATCTTATTAAAACCTCTATTTCTCAATTCCCTGGCAACCGGGCCAAATACTCTAGTCCCTTTAGGCTCTTTATTTTTTTTATCCACAATAATAGCAGCATTATCATCAAATCTCACATAAGACCCGTCGTTTCTTCTGATTTCCTTTCTGGTTCTGACAATTACTGCATGCAAGACTTCTCCCTTTTTAACCGAGCTATGAGGAATCGCTTCTTTAACACTTACTGTAATTATATCGCCAACACCAGCATAGCGCCTTTTCGTCCCACCTAAAACCTTGATGCACTGCAATTTTTTGGCACCAGTATTATCAGCAACTTTTAACATTGTTCTTGTTTGAATCATAAATTTACACTTTTTTCTCTTTTTTGTCTATCACTCTCCATCTTTTATCTTTACTTATCGGTCTGCATTCAGCAAAAATAACCTCGTCTCCAATTTTATATTTATTCTCCGGATCGTGAACCTTATATTTCTTGGTTGAAAAATATCTTTTTAAATATTTAGGATGTAGATTTGTAGATACTACGGCAACAACAATAGTCTTGTCGCTTCTATCAGAAACGACTGTTCCTTCTAATTTCCTTTTTATTATCTTTTTATTTTTTTCTTCTGCCATATTTATTTATTATTATCTTCTGATTCATTATTTTTTTTCACGCTTTTCAATTCCTTGTCCTTTAGACCTAAAAGAAAAAGTACCTGAGAAATTGTTTTTTTTGTTTTTCTGATTTCTCTAATATTTTTTAGCTGGTTAGAAGAAACTTTAAATCTCATTTCAAGCAAAGAATTCCTAAGATCAGTTAAAATCTTTTTAAGTTCGACTCCCGATTTATTTTTTAATTCTTTATACTTCATAGATATTATCTAACAATAAAGCTGGTCTTAATTGGTAATTTATGAGAAGCTAAACGAAATGCTTCCCTTGCTTTATCTTCAGCAACCCCATCCATCTCAAAAAGTATCATTCCCGGCTTAATAACCGCAACATAGTGATCTACCGCTCCCTTTCCCGAACCCATTGTTGATTGCTCTCCTTTTTGAGTCACAGGCTTATCAGGAAAAACCCTAATCCAAATTTTTCCGCCTCTTTTTATAAAGCGAGTCATTGCCCTTCTTGCTGCTTCTATTTGTCTAGAAGTCATCCAACAATTACCAAGGGCTTTTAGCCCATATTTTCCAAAATTAACCCTTGTACCGGCAGAAGCTTTGCCTCTTATCACTCCTTTTTGACATTTTCTATGTTTTACTTTCCTTGGTGATAACATATTAATTATTTATTGTTTTTTGGCTTAGATTTATCTTCTTCTTTATCTTTTTTAAAAACTTCACCTTTATAAATCCAGACTTTTATACCAATTGCCCCGTAAGTAGTTCTGGCAACTCCTCTGGCATAATCAATATCGGCTCTCAGCGTATGTAAGGGAAGACTCCCCGAATTTAAGGTTTCTGAACGTGCTATTTCCGACCCATTTAAACGTCCGGCTATTACTATTTTAACGCCTTTGGCGTTGCTTCTCTCAACTCTGGAAATTGCCTGCTTCATCGATCGCCGATAGGGAATTCTTTTTTCCAAATCTGCGACAATTGCCTGAACTACTAACTCTGAAGAATAATTAGGATCGGCCACTTCCTGGATATTCACATTTAAGGTGGCTTTTGGATCTAAAAATTGCTTTTTTATTTTATTTTTTAAATCTTCAACACCCTGCCCACCCCGGCCGATAATCACTCCCGGCTTTGCCGAATAAATTATAATCGTTATTGTGGTTTGAGAACGTTCAATGTCAATCTGGGCAACCGAGGCTTCTTTAAGCTGTTTTTTTATAAATTTCTTAATTAAAATATCCTGCTGTAAAAATCTAGCATAATCTTTTTTGCGGGAAAACCACTTGGAATTCCAAGTATATAATTCTCCCATTCTAAATATTTTTGGATGTACTTTTTGTCCCACAAATTTTAATTTATTAATAATTTTTCTATCCAGTCTTCCTTTGAAAAACACCCTTTAGGAATCCCTTACTCTCCTTACCACCTTTGACATTTCCAGAATTTTTACCGGAAATTTTAAGTGCTTCTTTTTTTATTTCTTCCGGCCTGACTAATTTTACTTCATTTTTCTTGCCTTCTTTTTTATCCTTGTTTGACTTTTGTTTAGAACCTGACTTAACACCTAAAACTAAATCAATATGACTTGTCCTTTTTCTTATCATTGTCGCCCGACCATGGGCTCTTGGTCTCCAACGTTTAATAACCGGACCATCGTTGGCAACTATCTTTTTAATATATAAATCTTCCTTATCAATTTGAAAATTATTTCCTGCATTGGCAATTGCGGAATTAATCAATTTAACAATCGGTCTAACCGCAGCTTTATTGGCAAATTTCAAATAATCCAAAGCTGCTTGGGTATTCATTCCTCTTACTTGACTAACAATCAACCTTGATTTACGTGGGGATATTTTAATAAATCTGGCCTTAGCTACAACTTCAGAAATATCTTTGAGGGATTTTTTCAAATCTTCCTTTTTTTTAGATTTAAAAACATCTTTATTCTTGTCGTTGATATTTAATTTTTTTATCTTTTTACTTTCCATATACTAAGCTACTTTTTTTCAGCTGAAGCTGAGGCTTTTTTTCTCTCTTCCGCGGCCCTGGTAGCTACTGCTCTTTCTTGTTCTTTTGCCATCTTTCCGCCATGAATAATAAATTTTCTAGTTGGAGAAAATTCTCCTAAACGATGACCAACCATATTCTCAACAATAAAAACTGGGACATGAATTTTTCCGTTATGAACTCCAATAGTATGACCAACCATCTCGGGAGTTATCATGCATGCTCGATCCCAAGTTTTTAAAACTGTTTTATCTCCCGGCTTCAAATCCTTCAACTTTTTAAGGAGTTTCTCATTAACGTATGGACCTTTTTTAAGACTTCTTGACATAATATTTGAACATTAGTTTTTAAGCTAAGGCGACTCATCCGCCTTAAACTTAAACTATCTTCTCTTTTTTCTGCGACGTCTAATAATTAATTTATTTGAATACTTTTTCTTTTTTCTAGTGATTACTCCCATAGCCTTTTTACCCCATAATGTTTTTGGCGCTTTCATACCGATTGGATTACTTCCTTCTCCACCTCCATGAGGATGATCAACCGGATTCATTGCTTTTCCACGGACAGTCGGTCTGATTCCCATATGTCTTTTTCTACCAGCTTTACCAATTCTTATATGCATTGCTTCCGGATTAGAAACTTGCCCGATAGTAGCTGAAGATTTCTTATCAATCAGTCTGATTTCCCCAGATGGAAACCTTATTGTAGCATATTTTCCTTCGACTGCCATTAATTTGGCAGAAGACCCAGCAGTTCTGACTAATTGAGCGCCTTTGCCTGGAGTAATTTCTATATTGTAAATCAATGAACCCAAAGGTATGTATTCTAAAGGCATTCTATTGCCAATCTCAATTTCTGCTTGCTTTTTAGAAGATACTATCTTCTGTCCAACTTTCATTCCTAAAGAGGCAATTATATATCTTTTTTCTCCGTCTTCGTAGCTGATCAAAGCAATTCTGGCCCTACGGTTTGGATCATATTCAATTGCCAAAACGGTTGCTGGCTGGTCAAATCTTTCGGCTTTATAATCTATCAGCCGATAAAATTGTTTGGCTCCACCACCTCTATGCCTTACTGTAATTTTTCCCGAAGAATTTCTCCCACCGGTCTTCTTTTTAATCTTAATCAACTTCTTCTCTGGAGAAAATTTAGTAATATCTGAAAAAGTGTCAACCGATGTCTTTCGGCGAGCTGGAGTAGTTGGTTTGTAAACTTTTATCGGCATTGTAGCTACTTAATATTAATTAACTTTCACCTAAACTCCCTCGTAAACTTCAATTTTATCTCCGGGTTTTAAGGTAATCACTGCTTTTTTCCAATTTTTGGTTTTTCCCTGAGTTCGTCCATAACGAACTGACTTGCCTGACACATTCAATATATTAATTTTGACCGGATTTACATTATATACTGCTCTAATGGCTTTCTTTATTTCAACTTTATTCGCAAAAGAATTTACCTCAAAGACATATTTCCCTTCAGCTGACATATTTCCAGCCTTTTCGGTAACTAAAGGCTTGACTAAAAACCGATATGAACTAACTGTCTTACCTTTTATTCCTTCGTTTTTTTTAGCAGGCTGAACTTTTGGCTGCTGGTTTTCCTTCTCTTCATTTACTTTTTTTTCCGTTTTAACTTTAGTTTCCGTGTCCAGCTTATCTTTTTTAAATTTATTTAAAAAACTCATACTATTTGGCTGAATTAACAAAAATCTTCTTTATTATTTCAATTGCACCAACAGGCATTAACAAATATTTACTTCTTAAAATATCATAAATATTAAGACTGTCTGCATTAATTACACTAACTTTTGAAATATTTTTTGCTGATCTTTTTACGGCTTCGTCTTTTCCCGACAATACAACTAAAACACTTTTATTACCAGTCTTACTTTCCCCAACTTTCATTGCTTCTTTTTTTTCTTTGGTTGTTTTCTTTTCTCTTAATTTTAAATTTTCTAAAATCTTAAAAAAATTCTTAGTTTTAGCTTCTTGTAATTTTAGCTGATCAACAAAAATTATATTTTTATTTGAGGCCTTATCAGACAAAGACATCAGTAAAGCCTTTTTCTTAACCTTCTTGTTTATTTTTAAAGAAAAATTACGATTACTACTGGGACCAAAAGTAACACCACCACCCCGCCATAAAGGAGAACGGATTGATCCGTGCCTGGCTCGGCCAGTACCTTTTTGCTTCCACGGCTTTCTTCCGCCACCGGATACCTGACTTTTGTCTTTTACCGCCGCCAAATTCTGCCGACTATTAGCCTGGTGAGCCACTACTGCCTGATGTATAAGCTGCGGTTTTATCTCCAATCCAAAAATCTGCGGATCCAAATCAATCTCTTTCAATCCTTTACCTTCTATATTGTAAACAGTTGCTTTTAACATAATTATTTGTCGGATTTTTTTCCTTCCTCTTTTGAAGGTTCAGATCCTTTTAAATCTTTCTTATTTTCCGGCACTTGATTTTTTACGGAATCATTTAATTTATCCCCTGAATCTTTTACTTCTTCTTGATTTTCCTCTTTCTTTTCTTCCATTTCAATTTTTTTAACCGGTTTTACAACTACTAAATCTCCCTTACTGGAAATTAAAAGTAAATTGCTTTTTGCTCCGGGTAAAGCGCCTTTTATAAATATCTCATTACCTTTTTCATCAACTTCAATTATCTCTAAATTCTTAACCGACACTGCTTCCCCGCCCATTCTGCCTGACATCCTAGTGCCTTTAAAAACATGGTGAGGACCTCCTGCACCTATCGAACCAGGCATTCTGAGTTGGTCTTTATGTCCATGCGAAGCCGGACTGCCATGAAAACCGTGCCTTTTTACCACCCCTTGAAATCCTTTACCTTTAGAAATTCCGGAAACATTTACTAAATCACCTTGCTTGAAAGTTGAGGCTTCAATTCTATCACCAACTTTTAAATTATTTACTTCTTCGCTATTTATTTTAAACTCTCGTAAATATTGAAAATTCTCCAGATTTTTTAAATGCCCCTGCAAAGGCTTACTGATTTTCTTTTTATTACCAAATCCAATTTGAACCGCAGTATAACCATCTTTTTTCATATTTTTTATTTGAGCAATAACGCAAGGTCCAGCTACCACCTTAGTAACAGGGATAACTGCTCCATCTTCAGAAAATTTCTGGGTCATTTCTTTTTTTTCAGCTAATATGAATTTCATAATGTTATACTGTAGCCGCAAATAATTAATTTATTCACAGACTTTTTACAGGATAAATAAAATCTGCCTTAAAAAGCCAGATAATAATATCTTTTCGCTTATCCCTTAAATATAGGGTTGGAAATTTTGGCTTTTTGTAATTTTTTAGATCTCCTTAAATAATCATTTTGAAACTACAGAGGTTTTTCTCTGAAAACAGGGAAGCTTTCTCTGTACTTTCTAAAGATTAGTGCTAGCTTTTAGCTATGAATCTGCAAATTAAAGAATGAATTAAAGTACAAACTCGTAGCTAAAAGCTATTATGCCATCTTAATTTCAACGTCTACTCCAGACGGCAAATTTAAATTTTGCAGAGAATCAATAGTTTTAGGGGTTGGATCAAATATATCAAGCAACCTTTTGTGGATTCTCATTTCATACTGTTCACGGGAATTTTTATGGACAAAAGAAGATTTCAAAACAGTATATTTCTTTTTTTCTGTCGGCAAAGGAATCGGTCCTAAAATTTTAACACCGGTCCGCTCAACGGTTTCCATAATAGTCCGGGTTGATTGATCAATTATTTTATGATCATAGGCCCTGATTTTTATCCTTATTTTTTGCTTGCTATCTTCGGTTTCTTCTTCTTTTTTTACAGAAACCGGAATTTTCTTGATTGCTACCATGTTATTAAGAAAGAACTTATTAACGTCCGCAGGGACAAAATAATATTTTGTCCCTGCGGCTTTAAATTTATTTAATGATTTTATTAACAACTCCGGCACCAATAGTTCTACCACCTTCACGAATAGCAAATTTATGCTTTTCTTCCAAAGCAACCGGCTTAATTAATTTAATGGTTATATTGATGGTATCTCCAGGCATTACCATTTCAGTTCCTTCCGGTAAAATTACTTCACCAGTAACATCGGCTGTACCAATATAGAATTGCGGCTTATAGCCCTTGAAAAATGGGCTGTGTCTTCCGCCTTCATCTTTGGAAAGTATATAGGTTCCGGCTTCAAATTCAGTATGAGGAGTAATTGAAGATGGTTTGGCTAAAACCTGACCTCTTTCAATTTCTTCTTTTTTAACGCCTCTAAGAAGTAGTCCAGCATTATCACCTGCCTGTCCTTCATCTAAAGATTTGTTAAACATTTCAATTCCGGTAATAACTGTCTTTTTAGTATCCTGCAAACCTACAATTTCAACTTCATCATTTAATTTTATAATACCCCTTTCAATTCTTCCGGTAGCAACAGTTCCCCTGCCTTCAATTGAAAAGATATCTTCAATTGGCATCAAAAACGGCTTTTCAACATCCCGAACCGGTTCAGGTATATATTCATCAACCGCTTTCATTAATTCTTCCATACACTTTGTAGCTTCTGGATCTTGTGGATTTTCAACAACTTTTAAAGCAGATCCGCGAATAATTGGGATTTCATCACCGGGAAATTCATATTTTTTAAGTAAATCTCTTACTTCTTCCTCTACTAAATCAATTAATTCCGGCTCTTTAACTTGATCAACTTTATTTAAAAATACAACTACTGCCGGTACTCCAACCTGTCTTGCCAAAAGAATATGTTCTCTTGTCTGGGGCATCGGACCGTCAGTTGCTGCAACAACTAAAATAGCTCCATCCATCTGCGCAGCTCCAGTAACCATATTTTTCACATAGTCGGCATGACCCGGACAGTCAATATGCGCATAATGGCGCTTGTCAGTCTCATACTCAACATGAGTAGTGGCGATAGTAATACCGCGATCTTTTTCTTCAGGAGCATTATCAATCTGATCAACAGATCTCTTGGCGGCTTTAAATCCTTTTTCCGCCAGATAAGACAAAATAGCGGCGGTTAATGTCGTTTTACCATGATCAACATGACCAATGGTTCCAACGTTCAAATGAGGCTTAATTCTTTCAAATTTATCAGCCATAATTAATTTTTTCCTTCTTTGCGATCTTTTGTGAGCCAGCCCTTTTGAAGGATAGTCAAAGGCGGATCGCAGTTACTTTTTAAATTATTAAATAAAAATTTATTAGCTATGAAACAAACTGTGAATCATTTAACTTTTAATGAATTCTTTCTAAAAATAACACTCTTAACAAATTATTTACTCTATCTACATTAATAATTAAATGCACTTTTGAGTATATAACATATTATTAATATTTGTCAACTATTCCAAGTAAAATACTATTTAATATGAAATAAATAGCTAAATTTAGATAAAAATATAAAATTGTAAAAATTTAGTCTATTGGCTCAAAATAATACCTTTGATCTGATTTATTATTTTCTTTATCCTTTTCTATCTCAGTCTGATTAGCCTGTTTATTACTTTCATTGTCTGACTCAATGGCATTCAGCTGATCAATATCAGGCCACTCATTTCCTTGAGACTGAAGCTCTTTCCAGTCGGCGATATCCTGACTAACTTTATTTGGATCACATTCTTTTTGTTCGGCAATTAGATTCTGATAACTGGAAAAAGGCATTAAAACATAGACCGGCCTACCTTCCTCGTCAAGAATTATCCTATTGTTACCTGTATTTTTTATTAATTCTATTATTTTTTCTAAAGAATCAGACATATGCTATTAATTAATTATTTATTTCACCTTTTGATTATTTTTCACGTTCGCCTTTTATCTGTTCAGCTACATTACCGGGAACTTCGGCGTATTCTTCAAATTCCATACTGTAAGAAGCTCTGCCCTGAGTCATTGATCTTAATTCGGTGGCATAACCAAACATTTCAGCCAAAGGCACTTTTGCATCAATTACCTTAGATTGTCCGCGTTCTCTCATTTCTTCAATTTGACCCCTTTTTGAATTCAAATTGCCAATAACATCTCCCATAAAATTCTCAGGGGTGATTACTTCAACTTTCATTATCGGTTCAAGCAAAATAGGATTTGCTTTCCTTGATGCGGCCTGAAAAGCCATGGATCCGGCGATTTTAAAAGCCGCTTCAGAAGAATCGACTTCGTGAAAAGATCCATCATAAACTGATGCTTTTATATCAATCATTGGGTAGCCGGCGACAACTCCCTTGGTTAGAGCTTCTTTGACTCCTTTTTCAATGGCCGGAATATACTCCCTGGGAATAATTCCACCTTTAATATCATCAATAAATTCAGATCCCTGTCCTCTTTCCTTTGGTTCTACTTTTATCCAGCAGTGTCCATATTGGCCACGGCCTCCTGATTGGCGGACATATTTTCCTTCAGCCTCTGCGGCAGCCTTAATTGTTTCTTTATAAGCAACTTGGGGCTTACCGACATTAGCTTCAACATTAAATTCACGTTTCATTCTGTCCACAATAACTTCCAAATGAAGCTCGCCCATTCCGCCAATAATCGTCTGCAGCGTTTCTTCATCGCCTTTAACTCTAAAAGTTGGATCCTCTTCGGCAAGTTTTTGCAGGGCAATTCCCATTTTTTCCTGATCAGCTTTTGTTTTTGGCTCAACTGCAACGTGAATAACCGGATCAGGAAATTCAATTGTTTCTAAAACTATCGGATGATTTTCATCACATAAGGTATTTCCAGTAAAGGTATCCTTTAATCCTACAGCAGCGGCAATTTCTCCAGCATAAACTTCTTTTACTTCTTCTCTATTATTGGCATGCATTCTAACAATCCGGCCAATTCTTTCTTTTTTTCCGCTAGTTGCATTATATATATAAGAACCTGATTCTAATCTGCCGGAATAAACTCTAAAAAAACATAATTTTCCAACGAATGGATCAACTGCTATTTTAAAAGCTAAAGCGGAAAATGGCTCGTTGTCGTCTGTTTTGCGTTCTTCCTCAGTTTCAGGATTCTTTGGGTTAAAACCTTTAACCGAAGGGATGTCCAAAGGGTTTGGCAAATAATCACAAATTGCATCCAGTAAGAGCTGAACTCCCTTATTTTTTAAGGCTGTACCGACCAATATTGGCATAATTAGATTATTGATTGTTGCCTTTCTTAGAGTCCTTATTAAATCATCTAATTCTATTTTTTCGCCACTAAGATATCTATCCATCAGCCCATCATCGTGCTGAACTATTGCCTCAACAAGTTCTTCACGATATTTTACAGAAAACTCCTGCAGGTCGGCGGGAATTTCCACCACTTCAACTTCTTTGCCGGCATCATCTTTATAAATAAAAGCTTTTTCTCTTAGTAAATCAACCACTCCCAGAAACTTGTCTTCTGCGCCGATTGGAAGTTGTATCGGATAAGCATTTTTAGTTAATCTATCCTTTATACTCTGTAAATCGGCATAAAAATCAGCACCAATTCGGTCCATTTTATTGACAAATCCCATTAAAGGCACTTTGAATTTTTCAGCTTGATGATAAACAGTTTCCGACTGAGGCTCAACTCCGGCAACTCCATCAAAAACAACAACCCCACCGTCTAGAACCCTCAATGAACGCTGTACTTCAGCAGTAAAATCAATATGACCAGGTGTATCAATTAAATTAATCCGGCATTTTTTACTTTCTTCTCCCCGTGGCGCCCAAAAGCAAGTTGTGGCTGCAGAAGTAATGGTAATTCCTCTTTCTTTTTCCTGCTCCATCCAATCCATATCAGCAGAACCTTCATGGGTTTCACCAACCTTATGTTTTTTTCCCGTATAAAACAAAATACGCTCGGAAACTGTGGTTTTGCCGGCGTCTATATGGGCAATAATCCCAATATTTCTTGTTCTTTCTAAAGAATATTCTCTTGGCATATTTATTAATTCTAATTCTCTGAATTTGAATTCAATATTAGAATATTGATTTAAATTTAAAATTATCTGGCAAAATGGGCAAATGCACGGTTGGCCTCAGCCATTTTGTAAGTATCCTGTCGTTTCTTAATTGCAGCACCCTCTTTATTGTATGCGGCAATCAACTCATCGGCTAATTTTTGGCTCATTGGAGCCCCTTTTCTTGATTTCGCAGCGTTTATTATCCAACGAAAAGCTAAGGTAGTTTTTCTGTTACCAGTTACTGCAACCGGAATCTGATAATTACCTCCACCGATCCGACGGCCTTTGACTTCAACTTCCGGGGCAACATTTTTAATAGCCATATCAAAAACCTCCAAGGCATCTTTTTTTGTTTTTTTATTAATTTCATCAAAACAATTGTAAACAACTTTTTGAGCAACTGATTTCTTCCCTCTTTTCATTATCTGGTTGATGAATTTAGCAATGGTAACACTATTATATTTCAAATCAGGATTTATATTTCTTTTTGGAGTTTTTCCTCTCATATATAAAAAATTAATTAAGTTGATTTAGCACTAGCCTTTTTAGATCCATAAAGACTTCGGCCTTGTTTGCGGCCCTCAACTCCGGTAGTATCATAAACCCCCCGTACAATATGATATCTGACACCAGGAAGATCTTTTACTCTGCCACCACGGATCAACACCACGGAGTGCTCCTGCAAATTGTGTCCTTCTCCTGGAATATAGGCTGTCACTTCCATCCCGTTTGAAAGCCTGACCCTGGCAATTTTTCTTAAAGCCGAATTCGGTTTTTTAGGAGTAGTGGTGGTAACTTTCACGCAAACTCCCCTTTTAAAGCCTGCTCCTTTGGGATTTTCTTTTTTCTTACGATGCAATGTATCAGAAACAAGCCTTAAAGCAGGAGTTTTTGGCTTTTTAGTCTGTAATTTTCTTTTTTTATTAAGAAGTTGGTTGATTGTAGGCATAATTAAATAAAATAATTAACAGCTAACATTATAACAATTAACACGGACATGAGAATTGAGAAATCACTAACAACTACATTGTTAATTGTTAATTGTTAACTGCTATTACACAAAATATATTAACTTATAATTATATAAAAGTCAATACTACTTTTAAACAGGATTTAAAAAACCCAATTATAGATTAAAAATGGTTATAAATAAGCCAAAAATAAAACTAAAAATGCTACTAATAAAAGGCATTAAAAAAAATAAAAGGCCAATGGAAACAAGTAGCCCATATCTGGCCATAAATAAAGGATTACCAAATGGAGTTTTTGCCAGAAGTCGGGAGACAAAAGAAAAACTTGCTAAAAAATTAAATCCATCAAAGCCTGGCAGTGGCAGAGAATTAAAAACCGCTAAAACAACATTTACCTGAAAAAGTATGGTAAAAAACAGAATGCCTAAATTATTAGGAGCTAACGCAAAAAGTTGGGTGGTAATTTTTAAAATAACTATTGAAAAAATTGCCAAAGAAAAATTGGTAAAAATTCCAGCCATAGTTACCAGACGATAAGAGACCGGCCTCTTTTCCAGACGATAAGGATTAACCGGAACCGGTTTTGCCCAGCCAAATAATATTCCGGCATTGGAAAAAACTAAAAGCAAAGGAACCATTATTGATCCTATAAAATCAATATGAACCAAAGGATTTAAAGAAAGCCGGCCGGAAACTTTGGCTGTATCGTCTCCGAACATATTAGCGACAAAGCCATGGGCAATTTCATGCAAAACCACGGAGTATAAAAAAGCGATAATGTAAACTGCTATAACAATTAATTCCATAATAACTATATAATAGCATAAAAATTTGATTTTTTAAAATCAATCTGCTAGAATATAACAATTAACAGTCAAATCTTTGATTAGCTAACAAATTTTAGTGACTGTTAACAGCTAATTGTTAATTATATTTTATGGCCAAATGCGAAATCTGCGGCCGCGAACCGCTAAAAGGAAACCAAAAAAGCCATTCCAACATCAAAACCATCAGGCGACAAAAGCTTAACTTACAGACAAAAAAAATAAAAAATAAAAAAACTATTGTCTGTACAAGCTGCATCAGGACAATGGCTAAACCCCCTAAAAAAATAAACGTTAAAAAAACTAAGTAATAGTCCCTACAATCAATTGGGAAATTTTACTTAGTTTTTTTATTGGCAAAGTATGACTGGCTAAACAAAAAAAGACGGCTCATTCCCTGAGTTAAGAAGCATAAAAAAGTAAAGCAACTTGCTCTGCAATTAAAGCCCTTTATTATTCTATTTTTTAATTTTTTTAGCTTTGACTTTTTTAACAGCCTTGGTCTTCTTATCAGCTGATTTTTTATCTTCTTTCTTGTCTTTGGATTTTATTTTTTCGGTTTTTTCAATTTTGGCTGGTTTATCGTTACTTAAAGCTTGTAAAATTCTATCCAACTTGGAATTCAGCAAGTCAAACTGCTGGTTCTGGTTGATAGAAATTTCTGAAGGCCTAGTCGAATTACCACCTTTACTAAAGCAATTATTGCAATAAACTGGCTTGTCACTTGAAGGCTGAAAAGGTACTTCACAATTTTTCCCGCAGTCGCTACAAACCGCCTGATACATTCTTTTATCATCGCGCCTTGATCTACCATAGTCCCGATCTTGACTATAACCGCGCTGATTTTGACTTTTACCCTTAAAACACTCACTGCAATAAACCGGCTTGTCACCCGTTGGCTTGAAGGGCACTTCGCAGGTTTTTCCGCATTTGGCGCAAACTGCTCGATGCTGGGCCGGACGATCCCGATTGTTCCTGTCGTTAAAACTCTTTGATTTGTTAAACATTTTCATAAAATTATTTTAGTTATTTATAAGTATATTTAATTATTTTGGCTTATTTTAATGAAACCCATATTGATTCTCCCACTACTTTGCTAAATTGTCAAAAAAAAGAATGCTGCGAAAAAATTATATTTAAATTAATATTACCAAAGCCGAGGGTTTTAACCCTCGGATTGGTTTATGTTTGATTTTTTAACGACTGATTACTATATCAAATTTTTTACAAGCTAACAGCGTTCCGGGTAAAAACCCCAATTTCAACCCCAATAATAATTATTTTTATTGATATTTGGATGCAATGCTATCAATAATTATTCCATAAACAATTCCGGCTAAAAAACCGGGTAAATCCTTAAAATCTGTTGCCAAATACAAAGAAAAGCTAATTATCAAACCTAAAATCGCACCTCTTAATAAAACATTATTTTTGCCTTTGCTGATCTGCCAGCCGGCTGCCAAACCAATTACCAAACCCATTACCAGCCGGTTAAAATAAGTGGCAATAATAAATAATTCGTTGCCAAAAAACCCAAGCCTTAAGCTGACTCCAATAATACAAAAAATACCCAAAAATACTCCAGTTAAAACTCCGACTATTAATCTTTTATTCATATTTAAATTTTATTTATATATTTATTGCGCTTTTACGTCTGCCTCCATTTCTTTTCTAAGATCTTCTAACTGCTTTTTAATATCATCGCTTGTCGGAGTTCCTGAATCAGGCACAAGCCGTCGGTCAGAGCCGCTACTGGCAGACTCCACGGAAAAATCGTCTTCATCTATATTGGAAGCCGAAGCATCATTTATTTCCCTTCTTTGTTTTTCCGGCTCTTCTTGAGAATCAAAAATTCCTTCATTATCAATATAATTCAAATCAATTGCCTCTTTGGATTTGTATAATTCAAGCAAATTTATTCCTTGAGTGTAATCAATATTATCGCAACTGAACTCAAAATCACCTTCAAAGCTTACTCCAGGATTAACCTTTGGAACTTCACACTCTTTACTGAAAGAAATAAAATCAGGAGTAATTAAAGCTCCGTTTTCCAATGGCCGGCCGGCTAAACTGAATGGCAGACAATATGTTTTGGCGTCTTCCTTGCTTGTTTCTTCCCTCTCATCGGTAAAACCCATGACCGTGCCAATCATTTTTACATTAACATAAACCCAATTTTTGATTTTTCTGTCCGGTGCGGGAAAAATCATCTTTGAATAATAATCAACTCTGATCGGCGCTTGATTTTTTTTATAATATTCAGTCAGACTGCCACTTTCCTTGGTTAAAATTATGCCGCTGCCGGCAGAATTAACAAGCATTCCTTCTCCATTATATTTATAATCAATTGCTCGACCCAAAATATACATTTTTTGGCTTTCGTTATCTATAAGATTTATTTCTTCCGAGGAATATTCAATAAGTCCGCTTTCATTTCCCATAATTGAATTGGTATATGTGCCGGTAATTTTTTCCTTGCCAATACAAAAAGTATAGCGGTCTTTATTTTTCAGTTCCTCAAAATAAAGTTCTTCAAGTTTGGCCCTGGTTTCTTCATCAATTCCCTGCCCTATTTCTTCGCGATTAATCAAAGGGTTTCCTCTGTTAGAAGATGATGAATTATAAAACAAAATTCCCGCTCCGATTACACCGGCGCAAGCGATTCCCCCCATTCCTAAAAGTAATTTTTTATCCATAAATTTTTTGTTAGTATTTACCACTTATTTGCAATTGGGTTTTTAACCCATTAATGCAAAATAATTGGCAAGTTGAGGTTAAACCGGTTATCCAACAGGTCAGGAAACTCAACCCCTAGACTAGGTGAGCCGGTTTCAACCGGTCAGGAACCTCAACACCCAACCAGACTAAAGACCACAAACATCAGTCATTGACTCACAATTAGACGCTTGAATCATGCACCTTGTCATTGTTTCATTCCAGCCGGCGCATTCCTGTATACATGAATCAAACCCTTCCTGAAATAATGCTTGAGTCGCATTCGGCACTAATGTCAAACACTGATTAACATAATTATTACAGGCGGCTTCGCAGTCATTTTTTGGTTCTGCCAACTCCGGGTCATTAATTTCAGGAACTGAAGCGGCTACGACTTCAGGAATTATAAAAAGCTCTTGGCAGTTTGAGGCTTGACGAATTATTTCCATTGTCTCTTCATTCCAATTTTCGCATTCGGTATTACATCGCTCCGAAGATAAAAATCCCGGACAAATTTCTTC
>CAZCCC010000019.1:0-25569 GCA_964497245.1 uncultured Gammaproteobacteria bacterium
ATCCAGTTCGCCAGAAGCGAATTTAATTTGCTTATTGGTGAAAGGATAGCCGAAGATATAAAAATAAGGGCGGGAAAATTTATTGATTCAGAAGAACCAATAGAATTGAAAATGCGCGGCCGTGATTTGATAACCGGCCTGCCTAAAGAGGTAACAATATCTAGTGATCAAGTAAGGCAGTCAATTCAGCGTTCAATTTCAGCCATTGTTGAAGGAATAAAAACTACTTTGGAAATAACTCCGCCTGAGCTTGTCGCTGATATCTATCAAAAAGGTATGATTTTGTCCGGAGGAGGAGCTGTTCTTTTTGGTCTTGATCAAATAATTTCAAAAGCAACAAAAATCCCAGTGAAAATAATTGAAGATTCATTAACATGCGCCGTTAGAGGGATGGGATTAATGCTTGAAGATGATAATTTATTAAAAGAGGTTGCTATTCCATCTTCTTTGCTGGGAGAAAAAATTGATCGTTAATTTCTTTCTATATGTTCAATTTAGATAAAATAAAAAAACTATCTTTTATTTTATTAGCAGTTTTAGTTCTGCTAATTTTTTTGCACCATTTTGGAATTCTTCAGCCAATTGAGAACTTAATAGTTGATGTTGTTTCTCCAATTCAACAGGGAACTTATTTTGTTGGCTCCAAAATTAATAATACATACGGCAATTTTTCCACTAAGACCGATTTAATCGCCTCAAATAAAGATTTAGAAAAAGAGGTTAAAAGATTAATTGTAGAAAATTCTCAACTTAGAATGCAAATTCAGGAATTTGAAGAGATGAATTTACAGGCGGAATTTCTAGATTCGCAAAGATTTCAGGCAATTATTGCCAAAGTAATCGGCAGAAATCCTCAGCCTGGCAGACAGGCGATTATTCTAGATAAGGGCAGCAGACATGGAATAAAAAAAGATATGCCGGTTATTACAGCAAACGGCATCATGGTGGGAAAAATAATTGAATCTTTTGGTAATATTTCCCATGCGGTTTTAGTAAATGATCCTCATAGTCAGATTGCCGCCATGGTTGAAAATGAGCATCAAAGTAAAGGAGTAGTTACCGGCGAACATGGTATAGGTTTAAGGATGGAACTTATTCTTCAAAATGAAATAGTAAACGAAAATGATGTGGTTATTACTTCAGGCTTAGAATTCTCAATTCCTAAAGGATTAGTAATTGGAAAGATTAACCGGGTACTAAATGAGCCGAATAATTTTTTTCAAGTCGCATTGATACAGTCGCTTGCTAAAATCGATGGACTGACAATGGTATCAGTTTTAATTAACAGGGATTATGATGAAAATCCTAATTGATATTATAATTTTAGTTGCTTTAGGAATTGTCCAGGTCAGTTTTTTAAGTACCTGGCTTTTTCCTATTAATAGCTTAAACTTGATTTTAAGTTTAATTATTTTTGTAACCGTAATAGTTAGCTATAAAAAAGGTTTATGGTGGGCTTTTGGGCTTGGAATATTTTTAGAATTATATAGTGCCTTGCCTTTTGGTATTATTTCTTTGAGTTTATTTTTTGTAGTTATTTTAGTCAATTTTTTATTTAGTAATATTTTTACAAATCGTTCTTTTTATTCTTTACTTATTCTAGGCCTGATTGGGACTATCTTTTATAATCTAATAATATTCTTTCTATATTTAATTTTACTTGTTACTAATTTTGATGTTAGTTTTTTTAATTTTAATTTTTGGATTGATTTTATATGGCAGCCTATTTTGAATGCAATTATTTTAAGTGTGGTATTTTTTGCTTACTATATCTCTACCAATCGGCTAAATATATTTATTAGTCATTCTAGTTAATTTATGCAATTCAAAAGCTTTTCAAATCCTTTTGATATAGCGGTTTCAGACAATAAGTTTTCCAATTATCAAACTAAGAGCCGGTATAGTGGAAAATGTTTTGAAATTGATTCTTTTTCTCGTCATAATAAAGTGAAAGAGAAAACAAATCAACCGGCAGGAGACCAAAAGCTGATTAACTTGTGGCTGGCAGTTATTTTTATCGGAATTTTAGCTTTAGCTGGCAGAACAGCTTATCTGCAAATGGTAATGGGTAGCCATTATCGTAAGATAGCTGAAGGTAATAGAATTAGAATCCTAGATATTAAAGCAAGTAGGGGGGTGATTTACGACAAGAATATGAATCTGCTGGTAGAAAATGTTCCAGGTTTTTCTTTAGCAATAGTACCAGCTGATTTACCCAAGGAAAAAGGGAAAATAAGGGATCTTATTGATAAATTAGTGAAAATTTCTGAAAAATCCAGAGAGGAAATAGAGGAAATAGTAATTAATCAATCTGTTTTTTCATACCAGCCAGTCGTCATTAAGGAAAATTTAAATCACGAACAGGCAATACTAACCCAGATTTTATCAGGAGATTTTACGGGCGTTACTCTAAAAGTTGATAGTGTAAGGCATTATTTGAATTCTCCAGGAAATTTCAGCTTCGCTCATATTTTAGGTTATGAGGGTAAAATTAACCCCAATCAGGTGCAGGATTATTTAAAGAGAGGGTATTTATTTGATGATTACATTGGTAAATCCGGGATTGAATTATCGTATGAAAATGAACTTAAAGGGGTCCATGGAAAGCAGCAAGTTGAAGTTGACGCCAGAGGAGAAACAAAAGAAATTTTAGCTCACCAAAAATCACTTTCGGGAAAAAATTTAGTATTAACAATTGACTCTGAGCTGCAAAAAAAAGCCGAAGAAATTATGAAAGAAATTTTGGCGGATTTTGGTAAAAAAAGGGGAGTAATGGTAGTCCTTGATCCTAATTCTGGTGAAGTTTTGGCAATGGTTAGCTGTCCGGGGTTTGACAACAATCTTTTCAGTAGGGGTATTTCCCATGATAATTTTTCTATGATAGTCAATGATCCTGACCAGCCAATGTTTTCTAGAGCAATCTCAGGCACTTATCCTTCCGGTTCAACTTTTAAAATGATAGTTGGCGCTGCTGCTTTACAAGAAGGAATAATAACTCCAAATTCCGGAGTGAATAGCACCGGCGGAATAAGGGTCAGCAGCTGGTTTTTTCCTGATTGGAAGGCGGGAGGACATGGTTGGATAAATATATATAAGGCTTTGGCTGAATCAGTTAATACTTTTTTTTATTTAGTTGGAGGTGGACATGAAAACTATAAGAATTTTGGTTATTTGGGGGTTGAAAAAATAAAAGAGTATGCTGAAAAATTTGGATTAAACAATAAATTAAGTATTGATTTGCCCAATGAATCAAGCGGTTTTTTCCCAAGCATTGAATGGAAAAATGAGACTAAGGGTGAAAGGTGGTATATTGGTGATACTTATCATGTTTCAATCGGCCAGGGAGATATATTAGTCACTCCTTTACAGGTTGCTGCCTACACCTCAGTTTTTGCCAATGGTGGGATACTTTATAGTCCTTATATTGTTAAAACTGTTCTTGATCCTGAAAATAATGTTATTTCTGAAACTAAGCCGCAAATTATTAATCAGAATTTTATTAGTCCGGAAAATATAAAAATTATAAACCGAGGATTACGAGAAGCAGTAACGTCAGCTTCGGGTAGTGCCAGGGCAATGGCATATTTACCAGTATCGGTTGCCGCTAAAACCGGAACTGCTCAATGGTCCTCAAATAAGCAGCCTCATGCATGGCTTACGGCTTTTGCTCCTTATGAAAATCCACAAATTGTGGTTACTGTCCTAGTAGAAGAAGGAGAGGAAGGAAGCCGGGTGGCTTTGCCGGCAGCATCTCAAATCATAAGATGGTGGGCAGAGAATCGCTAATAATTTGGTTGGTAATTCAATAAGTTGGCAAGGAAATCTCCTGGATCATATTTTTTAGTGATATTATTAGTGCTTATAATTTATTTGTTGGTTGAAAAATATATTGTGGATAACTTTTAACAAATTACTTGACAATAATTAAAAATCAAATTAAACTTATTTTTAATAAGAAAAAATATAATACAGTTTAAGTCTGTATTTTATAATTATTAATAGACAATTAAAGGATAAAAAATTAATCTTTGTTGCTGAATCATCTAACTATTTTTTTTCGGCTGAAGATTATTTTAATTAAATTAAAATATGGGTATTAGCTATCTAACTAAAAGCGGTTTAGAAAAATTACAGGAAGAACTTGAGTATCTTAAAAAAATTAAAATGCCGGAAGTGGTTGAGCGTATCGCCAGAGCCAAGGAATTGGGAGATCTTTCTGAAAATGCTGAATATCACGATGCAAAGGACGAACAGGGCTTTATTGCCGGGCGTATTGTTGATTTAGAAAATATGATAAATAAATCAGAAATTATTAAAAAAAATGGATCAAAAGATACTGTTGTGGTTGGGTGCAATATCAGGGTGCGCTGCGGGAATAGCGAACATAAATATACAATTGTCGGTTCTAATGAAGCTGATCCTCCAAAAGGTTTAATCTCTAATGAGTCGCCGATCGGTCGGGCTTTTCTAGGATGCAAGGTTGGTGAAAAAATCAATGTTAAAATCCCTAGAGGGGAAATGGAGTGTGAAATTTTGGAAATAATATAAAATAATAGATATTTTTTAAAACGCTGTAAGTCAGCGTTTTATTTTTGACTAAAATGGTAATATTTAGTAGAATTACTATAAATATATGGAAAAAAATATTAACGACGAGTATAAAATCCGTCTAGATAAACTTAAGAAGATTAGAGAAAAAGGTATAAATCCATATCCTGATAAATTCTTGAAGCTTCAATCAGTATTAGAAATTACTAACACTAAACCCGGAAAACAGGTAAAAACCGCTGGCCGACTTTTAACAATAAGAGAAATGGGAAAAATTTGTTTTTGCCACATTCAAGATAGTACCGCCAAGATTCAGATTGTAATCAAACAGGATGATTTAGATTTGAAGGAATTTTTGCGGATTTTTGATCCGGCTGATTTTATCGGCGTCGAAGGAGAGGTTTTTGTGACAAAAAAAGGAGAACACTCAATTTTAGTAAAAAAATATAAGCTTTTATCAAAGGCCCTGAGACCTTTACCTGACAAATTTCATGGTCTCAAGGACCAAGAAGCAATATATAGACAACGCTATCTAGATTTGATTGCTAGCAGTAATTCATTTGACCGGTTTATACTAAGAAGTAATTTTATAAAAATTCTAAGGGAATTTTATTGGTCCAAAGATTTTATTGAGGTAGAAACTCCGATTTTGACAAATACCGCCTCGGGGGCGCTGGCCAAACCTTTTTTTACACACCATAATTCATTAGGAACAGACGTTTATTTGAGGATTGCTCCGGAAACTTATTTGAAAGAATGTATTGTTGGTGGGTTTGAAAAGGTTTTTGAAATAGGGCGCTGTTTTCGCAATGAAGGTATGGATCCTTCTCATCTACAGGATTTCACAATTTGTGAGCATTATGTAGCTTATTGGAACTTTGAAGACAATATGAAATTCACCGAAGACTTATTTTCCTATGTTCTAAATAAAATTTTTAAGACTTTAAAGCTTGAAATTAAAGACAGATTAGGCAATTTTCATAAAGTTGATTTTGAACCCCCTTGGCCAAAAGTGAGTTTCCGTGATTTGATTAAAAAAGATTGCGGAATTGATATTGATAAATTATCTTCAGCTTCAAGCTTGAAGGCTGAAATTAAAAAGAAAAAAATAAAAATAGAAGATATTGATAAATTGGAGAGGGGAAATTTGATAGATTCTCTTTATAAAGCAATTTCGCGGGAGAAAATAATTCAGCCAACCTTTTTAATAAACCATCCATTGGATCTTTCTCCCCTGGCTCGTCAAAACGACAAAAATCATCAAATTGTAGATAGATTTCAGCTTATTGTTAATGGTTGGGAAATAGTCAATGCTTATTCTGAATTAATTGATCCAATTGATCAAAAAGATCGTTTTGAAAAACAAAATACTGCGAAAGAAAAAGGGGATATAGAAGCGCATGGTAAAGATGACGAGTATGTAGAAGCATTGGAACACGGAGCTCCGCCTATTTCCGGTTGGGGAATGGGAATCGATCGCATTCTAGCATTGCTTACCAAACAAGATAATTTGAGGGACGTAGTTTTATTTCCATTATTAAGACCAAAAAAATGATGGATCGCAATCAGGCTTACAATTTGTTATCCCAACATATGAAAGATCCGGTCAATTTAAATCATAGCCGAGAATCAGAGGCAATTATGCGCGCTTTGGCCCGCCATTTAGCTGAAGATGAAGTATATTGGGGTAATTTAGGCTTGCTTCATGATATTGATTGGGAGTATGGAGAAGTGAGTCATTGTAAAAAATGTCGTGATATCTTAGCTGAAGCTGGATTTAGTAATGATTTTATAGAAATAATAATTTCTCATGGTTATGGTTTTGAGGCTTGCGGGCCAGAGTTGGCCGTTAAAAGAAGATCAGAAAAAATTCAGCATCTTTTAGCCTCTGCTGAAACTATAACAGGCTTAATCCATTCTTCTGCATTGGTTCGTCCGGATAAAAAGTTGGAATCTTTAGAAGTTAAGTCTGTTAAAAAGAAAATGAAAGATAAATCATTTGCCGCCAAGGTTAATCGTGATGTAATTATGGAATGCGAAAATGCCGGAATTCCTTTAGATCAATTTATTGAAATTTCCCTTAACGCAATGAAAGAAATTGCCGTTGAAATCGGGCTATGAATAAAGAAAAAAAAGTAATCGTTTTTGGCACATTTGACGGTTTTCATAAAGGACATTTGGATTTTTTAAAACAGGCAAAAAAAACAGGCAAAAAACTTTTTATAGTAGTGGCCCGCGACAAAAATGTAAGAAAAATAAAAGGCAGGATGCCAAAATTCAATGAAAAATACCGATTAGAAGAAGTTAAAAAACAAGCTAAAAAAATAGATGGCGAAGTTCTGCTTGGGAGTTTAAAAAATCCTTTCGTGCCGATTAAAAAAATTGAGCCTGATATTATTGCTTTGGGTTATGATCAAAGTAGTTTTTCAAAAGGCTTGGAAAATAAATTCCCGAAAATTAAAATAATCAGATTAAAGCCTTATAAGCCCGATATTTATAAATCTTCAATCATTAAGCTTAAACAATCAAAAAAATCAGTTAACCATTATTTTAAATAATTTTAGATAAATATGCTGGATATAAATAAAATTCGCGAACAAAAAGAAATCATCAAAAAAGCTCTGCTTAAAAGGATGGAGAAAGATAATTTGGATCTTGATTTAATAATTAAAATTGATAATCGCCGTCGTGAATTGCTCAAAGAGTCAGAAAGCCTTAAGGCGGAAAGGAATAAATTTTCAAAATCCAAACCTGACCAAGAAATTATTTCCAATATGAAAAAAATCGGCGAGAAAATAAGGCAGCTTGATGATGAAATTAATTCCATAGAAGCTGAACTTAAGAATAAATTATCAAGCCTGCCTAATATTCCCGCTGATGATGTTTTGCCGGGAGGAAAAGAAAATAATGAGATAATTAAGGTTTTTAAAGAAAAGCCGGCTTTTAAATTCAAGGCAAAAGATCATTATGAATTAGCAACTAGTCTCGGCATTATTGATTATGAGCGAGCGGCTAAAATGTCAGGCACTGGATTTTGGTGCTATAAAGGACAAGGGGCGATTTTAGAATGGGCTCTTTTGAGTTATTTTGTAAAATTTCATCAGCAAAACGGCTATATTTTTATGATCCCGCCTTTTTTATTAACTGAGCAATCGGCTTATACTTCAGGCCATTTGCCTAAATTTAGAGACGATCTATTTTGGACGCAGGATAAGACTTGTCTCAATGCAACCAGTGAAATGATGCTTGGAAACTATCATCGCGAAGAAGTATTAAAAGAAGAAGATTTGCCCTTGAAATATGCCGCTTATTCGGCATGTTTTCGCCGCGAGGCAGGTTCTTACCGAAAAGAGGAGCGGGGGATGATCCGCGGTCATCAATTTAACAAAATTGAAATGTTTCATTATGCCAAACCAAATCAGTCTTGGGATTCCTTTGACGAGCTGGTTAAAAATGCGGAAAAATTGGTTGAAGGGCTTGGGCTTCATTATCAATCAGTCAAGTTGGCTGCCGGCGATGCTTCGGCTGCTATGGCAAAAACCATAGATATTGAAGTTTGGATTCCCAGTATGGAAATTTATAAAGAAGTCAGCAGTGTGTCCAATGCTTTAGATTATCAAGCCAGAAGGGGAAATATAAGATACAAAAGCAAAGAAACTAAAAAAAATGAATTCGTTCATACTTTAAATGCTTCCGGCCTTGCAACCAGCAGGCTCTTACCGGCTATTTTAGAGCATTTTCAAAATGAAGACGGAAGTATCAATGTACCCGAAGTTTTACAGGGTTTTTGTGACTTTAAAAAGATAATTTAGTGTTGGTATTAAAAAAAGAGCCTTTGCCCCAACTCAAGCTTGCGTTAGCTAAAGTGTGAAGCAAAGGCGATTAAAAGGCCGGGCTTTCCGCAGACAATCTGCTGTCGCACCAGATTAGTTGTCAATATCCGCAAGACAAGCCCGGTAATCCGCGACAGAACTCTGGAGCGCGCCGGCGCTGCTCCTTTTACCCGAGGAAACGTTTCGAGCAGGGATAATACCCGCCAAATACTCTTCTCTCGTCACATTCTATTGTCCGAAAGAAGAGACGCTGCGAACAGGAAAATCCTGCTAAAGGGGTAAATCACCTGCCATATTTCTTCTCCTCAGGCTTAATTTTGGGGCGGTAGGCCATATCTGCCACATCCGTGTTATTGCAGCCTGCCATCGCCCCTTAAACTAGGCACTTATGTGGGTGGGACGGCTTTTCTGCCGTCAGTGCCTATAACATTACGCGCCACCTACGCGTATCCCAGGAAGATAGGCTCCATACACCGGCCAAAACGGCGCGGTAGCCCTGAAAGGAGTTATTCATTGGTTCTCCTTTGCCGGCTCTTCATAGCCAGCGATGATAAAAAAATTATCATAAATTTGTAATTTTGTCAATAGTTTTTAAAAATATGCCTAAATTTAGCAAAAAAAATAAAATTAAAATCGGAGTAATTTTTGGTGGAAGATCAGGCGAACACGAAGTCTCTATTGTTTCAGCCCAGTCTGTAATAGCAGCTTTTGATAAAAATAAATATCATGTTATTCCAATTGGTGTCACCAAAAAAGGCAATTGGATCATAAAGGATCCGGTAAATGATTTAAAAAAGGGGGCAATTAAAGAAAAAGGGCAAAGGTTGATTCCTGAAAAAATTTTGAATAGCTGTAATGTTATTTTTCCTTTAATCCATGGCTCTTATGGAGAAGATGGAACACTTCAAGGAATGTTAGAAATGGCAAATATTGCCTATATTGGTGGGGGAGTTTTAGCTTCAGCTTTATCAATGGATAAAGTGATTCAAAAGCAGCTTACCGATCAAGTTGGATTACCAAGCGTGAAATATGACTGGTTTTTTAGGAGAGATTGGAAAAAAAATAAAAAAATAATTTTAGCGCGCTTGAATAGGGGATTAAAATATCCAATTTTTGTCAAACCGGCAAATTTAGGTTCAAGTGTTGGCATTAGTAAATGCCATAACCAAAAGGAATTGATTAAAGGAATCAGTAATGCAATAAAATATGATAGTAAAATCATTACTGAGCAGGGGATAGAAGAAATTCATGAAATTGAAGTTGCAATTTTAGGAAACGACAAACCGCAAGCTTCTGTTTTAGGTGAGATAATTCCTTCCAATGAGTTTTACGATTATGATGCTAAATATGTAGATGGTAAATCTAGGGAGATAATTCCGGCAAAATTACCTAAAACCATAACTAAAAAAATTCAAGAAATCGCCATTAAGTCATTTTTAACTCTGAATTTATCCGGTATGGCTAGAATTGATTTTCTTGTTGAAAAAAGAAGCTATAAGGTTTATTTAAACGAAATTAATACCATTCCCGGATTCACTTCAATTTCAATGTACTCAAAACTCTGGGCAGCTAGTGGCCTTTCTTATCCAAAGCTTCTTGATAAATTAGTTTTCCTTGCCTTTGAGCGTTATCAAGAAAAAGAATCTTTATTTACTTCTTATCAACCAAAAAAAGATTGGTATAAATAAGTATTTAGGTTATTAAAATAGTTAAATAAGACTCATCTTATATCCAAAATGAAACGAAGAAAAAAAGATTATCAAAGAAATAATTTTTCCAACCCTTATTTTCCAAGATCAAAAAATAAGGTACGATGGCGGTTCAATTTTTTTTTAGTAGTATTTTTTTTTGGAATTTTTTTTAGTATATATTTCTTTTGTGGTACTGATTTTTTGAAAATAGAAAACATAGAAATATTAGGCAATAATAAAATAAGCCAAGAGCAAGTTCGCCAGACTCTTGATAATCAGCTGTCTAAAAAGACATTATTTATATTTAATCAAAACAACATCTTCTTCTTTAGTAAGAAAAAAGCTATAAATAAATTGAAGGAAGATTATTTAATTAAAGATGTAAAAATAAAAAAGTTGTTTTTTAATACTCTGAAAATTGAAGTTAAAGAAAGAGTTTTTTCTGTTGTTTGGGTTAGAGATGATAATCGTTATTACCTTGATTTTGAAGGAGTATCAGTAAAAAAGGTTGAAAGTAATGACACGATGATTGAGCGTATAGATGATTATACCGAAATTATCAGGCCAAAATCCGATCTCGGCAATAATTATCCTGTAATTATTGACATCAGCGGTAGCCAAGAATCTACAGTCGCAGGAAGTCAGCTTGTTGATAAAAAAACGGTAGATTTTATTTTAGAAGTAAACGAAAAGCTTGAATCAGCGGATTTTAATATGTCACACTACGAGATAGCAAGCCGCCATTCTCGTGATATCGTATTAGTTACCAATGAAGGCTGGAAAGTAAATTTTAACACAATAAAACCGTCAAGCGACCAGATTGATTTGCTTTTTTTTATATTAACCCAGAAAGTAAATAACAGAGGCAGTCTTAATTATATTGATTTACGTTTTGAGGAAAAAATTTTTTACAAATAGTCATGAATTAAATTTATAATTATTATGTGTCGCAAAATATATATGATGGGGAAGAGTGCTAGTGGAGAAGATGAATAAGGGACATATATTAGATAATGAGTAAAAAATAATCAATTAAAAGCAAAAAATTAGCAGTAGTATTCTATTTTTTTGAGAATAATACTAATACTAAATTTATTTATATGTAAAAGTATAAAAAATAAGGATAAGAACTTAGTTTGGTATTGGATGGTATAATTATTATTTAGTATCTTAAATATTAATCTGTGATAATTTGACTGTATTTGCAAAATATTATAAACTGAGTATAATATCCCTTACACTCAGTTAATTAAAACAATAATAAATTATGAGTATTAATGTGAATAAGGCTTCTCTATCTTCCTGCTCACTTCCTTGTCTTGATGATTTTTTATTAAACCTTCAAACTAATAATTATTCAGAAGAAACAATTTATAATTATGAAAGAGATTTAAAAGTATTTGAAGATTTTTTAAATGATTCAACCATCCCCTTTTTAAAAGTTGATAAAAAGGCAATTAATCAATATAAGGCTTACTTGAATTCAATTGATCGAAAGACAGCCGGTGATTGTAAAGGAGAAAAAAAATTACAAAGTCTTTCAATTAACAGGTTTTTGTCTTCTTTGAGGTCTTATTTAAAATATTTAATTGAAATGGATTTTAATGTACCAATTCCGCCAGAGGCGGTTAAGTTAGTGAGAATTGAGAAAAAACATCCTCATGTTGCAGAGTTAAATGATCTAATTAAGGTTATTGAGGCCCCATCATTTATAGAGAATAATAAATTTACTGCAGCACGTAACCGTGCCATGCTAGAAATTCTTTTTTCAACTGGTATGCGTATTTCCGAATTAATTAGCTTGAATCGGCAACAGATTGACAATTCAGGGCGAATTTTTATACGTGGTAAAGGTAAAAAAGAGAGGTTTGTCTACCTAACACCCAGGGCGTATAAATATCTAAATCAATATTTAAGATTAAGAAATGACAACTTATCGGCTTTATTTATTCCTTTGCGTGGCCTTAATTCTAAGGATTCCGCAGGAATAAAAAAAAGAATTTCTCCTAATTATCTTCAAGAAAGAATCAAAAATTACAGAGAAAAATTAAAAATTAATATTCCTATTTCTGCTCATTCTCTTAGACATGGCTTTGCCACTTATTTAGCTGAATCAGGGGCAAATCCGGCAGCAATTCAGATATTGCTTGGTCATGAATCTTTGGATACTACAACACGCTATGTTCATGCTTCAGATCGCTATGCAGAGAAAACTCATCGTGATTTTCACCCTTTAAAAAAAGAAAAATAAAGGGTATCAACTGCAAAGCAAGTCACCGATGTCAATAAAACCGCTATTGACATTTTTTATATTATTGCTAAGATTATAAGCTGTCCCTTAACAGAAAATTGCCCTTCTTTATTTTTTGGCTTACACCAGAAATTAAGGGAGGGCAATTGCAAAATAATTTGCAGAATCAGGTTTAGTCAGCCTGCTTTTATGCCACTCCTAAATAACAATTTTTATATGTATCATGCTTTAAGAACAGGAGTGACATTAGTGGTTGGCTTGGCTGTACTGCAAATGTTTCTCCCTGATGTAGGTAATAAGTTGGTTTAATTAATCACTTTAGTGATTGACGTTTTGCTTGCAGCTATAAGCCAGGCAACATCCAACTTATCCTCATAATATCAAAAAAACTCTTGTTCATTCAGGAGTTTTTTTATTTTTTTACATCCTTAAAGTTCTCCCCAATATTGTATTTTTAAGTATGATAAAGCCAAAAAAACGGTAATTGCCTGACAAAGGTCGGTAAAATTAGGGGTTTTATTAGTTAAAAAAGGAAAAGCTAAAATAATTACCGGAATAAAATAAGTTAAAACATCGTGTTTTAAAGCCAGTCCCCATTCTAAATCAACATTTCTGCTAGGCTCATCATTTTCTCTAACTCTTTTTATGGTTTTTTTATCACGGCTGAAAATTAAAATTCCTCCAATTAAAAAAATGATTGCTGGTATAACTGATATTATTACTTCAGTAAAATCCTTAATCCTTCTAAAATAAAAAATATAAAGGAATAACGTTATCGCAACAGTCAGCCAGACTCCTAAAGTTGTTATTAATTCATTTTTTTTCATCAGATAGCTGGTAAATATTCCAATGGATTAACAGGAATCCCATTAAGCCTTACTTCAAAATGAAGATGCGGTCCGGTACTTAAATTTCCGGCCCCTTTTGTTCCCGGCATTCCACCACTAAGGCCTATTGCTTGCCCTTTGGTCACAAATTCGTCCTCTTTTACGTATACTGCCGAAGTGTGTCCATATACAGTTGCTAGGCCGTCGTTGTGAATTATCATAATATAGCCATAGCTTGTATCCCCTCTGAATTGGACTTTCGCAATATACCCTGATTCAGCTGCTCTTATGGTTGTTCCTTGAGAGGCTCTGATGTCAATTGCCGGATGTTCAAATATATGGCGGAAAGGATATGATGGATCGTGAAAATATGCGGTAATTCCCCTTCCTGGATCAACCGGCCAGGAAAGTCTTGCAGGACCAAAATTATCAAATCTTTCTTGCTTTTCCCTTGCTTCCAGCTTTTGTCTTACACTTCTTTCCAAGCTCGTTATCTCGGAATTAATTTGTTGCTGTTCAAGCTGAAGTTGATAAAGGTAATTTTGATATTGTCTCTCAGTTAAGCGCGCTTGAACCAGCAATATTTCTTTACCTGTATTTTTTTCTCCTAATTCAGATTTTTGATTTTGAAGCTGATTTTTTAAGTCCTCTTCCTGAACCACTTTTTTTTCTAAATTATTTTTTTCAATTTCTAGATTATCTTTACTGCTTTTAAAATTATCCAAAGAATTCTTTAGGCTACTATGCATCTTTTCCGTGTATTTTATTTGGTCAAAAAAATCAGAGAAAGATTCATTTGCTAAAATAATTTCCAAGTAGCTTATTTGGTCATTTTTATAAATCAGTCTTATATAACTTCCCAACTTGTCTTTATTGTCTGAAATTTTTTTTTCCAAATCTTCAATTTTTATATTAAGACTTTTGATTTCTAGCTTAGTCTGTTCAATTTTTTTTTCTGTTGTTTGTATATCAAGATTAATTTTTTCTATTTGATTTTCTACTATTGCAATCTGATCTCTTAAGGTTTTTGCTTCTTTTTGTTTTTCTTTTATCTGAGCGTTGTAGGAATTTATTTCTTTTTGTAAATTTTCAATCTCTTTTCTCCTTTCAGATATTTGATTATTAAGATCAGAAATTTCATTTCCACTACTCGCTGAAATCGGAACCGTAAAAGAAAGATAAGCTGCTATTATAAAAATAAAAAATAAAAAAGGTAATATAGCTATTATTTTGGTTTTTTTTATTTTTTTAGTCATTGAATATATTATAGCATTAATGTTTATTTAATGAAATTTTTTGTCTATTTCCTTGAAGTATAATTTTAATGATGTAGAGGCATTAGATATTCTTTCAAGCGACTTTTTTTGTCCCAGTATTTCAGCTACTTCAAAAGGTGGCGGTGATTTTTCAAGGCCGGTTAAAGCCACTCTCATTGGCCAAAGAACATCGCCATTGCTTAAGTTATTTTTTAAAATAAAATAACTAATTTTTTCCTTTATTATTTTAGACTCCCACTCCCCTGCTTTAATTTTTTCAATTGTTTTTTCAAGCATTTCTAGATTATCTATGGTTTTTTTCGGGTTTGACTTTTTCCAAATCAGCATTTTTGGTTCGTAAGAAATTTCTTCAAAAAAGAATTTTATTTTTTGCCCAATTTCATCCAGCCTGCTTATTCTCTCTTGCTCTATAGGAAATATTTTTTCAAGATTAATGCCAATGGGTATATTTGCTATATTTTTTTTAAAAAAAGGAGTTGCCAATTTTTTAAACTCTGTAGGATTCAATTTTTTTATATACTCGGAATTAAGCCAGTCAAGTTTTTGAACATTAAATATTGCACCACTTTTATGTACCTTTTCCAAAGAGAATTCTTTAATCATCTCATTTAAACTGAAAATTTCTTTTTCATTGCCGGGATTCCATCCTAGCAGTAAAACGAAATTAAGAAGAGTTTCTTTTAAATAACCTTTTTTCAAATAATCTTCAACCGCAACATCCCCTTGTCTTTTGGAAAGTTTAGAGCGGTCGGGGTTTAAAAGTAATGGTAAGTGGGCAAATTCTGGAATATTCCAACCAAAAGCTTTATAAAGCATAATATGTTTAGGCACTGAAGGAAGCCATTCTTCGCCGCGGATTATATGAGTTATACCCATTTCGTGGTCGTCAATTACTGAAGCCAGATGGTATGTCGGGAAACCGTCCGATTTTATAATTATCGGATCGTCTAAAATTTTATTGTCAAAATTAACTTTTTCTCTTACTAAATCTTTAATTTCCGTAATACCATTTGTTTTAACTTTAAATCTGATTACAAATTTTTTTTGAATTTTATTTTTTTCAATTTCGTTTTTTGAAAGATTTAGACAGTAACGGTCGTAGATAGGTGGTAGATTTTTTTGTTGCTGGTTTTTTCTTAAATCATCAAGCCTTTCTTTTGGACAAAAGCAATAATAGGCATTGTCAGAAGCAACAAGCTTCTCGGCATACTCTTTGTAAATATTTATTCTTTCTGATTGAATCATTACTTTCTTATTGTCCCAATTAATATTAAATTCTTTGAGTATTTTTTTTAAATTTTCTTCTGCTCCTTCAATTTTTCTTTTTTGATCGGTGTCTTCAATTCTTAAATAAAATTTACCTTTATTTTTTTTGGAAAATAAATAGTTATAAAGGGCAGTTCTTAAACTGCCAACATGAAGATAGCCGGTTGGACTTGGAGGAAATCGGGTTATTATTTTTTTTGACATATAATTATAATTTGTTAAAATATAATTTTAGTGACAGAATTAAACAAAATGGAGGGTTTGTACCTTGTTAAATGTAAGTGAAAATGATAGATGGTTTGAGTATGACTGCAACAGTGCATTTCTTTCTATCCGGGAAAGAGCAAGTAAATCATTAAATGGTAATTTTACTTTAGTTGGACTGGAAACTTTTTTATTTTTTTTATACCATTTTAGGCTAAAAGAAGAGAAAATTCAAGTTAGAACTATTGAAATTGATACAATCTTGGAGGGAAATTATTTTGCCCAAAAGTTTGAATGGACATCAGAAAACGGTAAAATACACCTCTTAATGATTATTATAAGCCTGGAAAAAATCAGGTCATATCCTGGAATTAAAAATCATTTGGATATTCTAAAAGAAATAGGGCTTGCAGTTTAGCTTTTTAAGTTTCGTTCATTTCCCGGACGGAACTTTTTTATTTTTGAAAACATTATTAGTATTGGAAATACAAAAACTGCATTAAATATTCTTTTGTAGCGCCATGGCTCTAAAATTAACCTATATAACCATTCAAACCCCATTTTTCTTATAAATTTTGGCGGCCTTTTTATTTTTCCTGATATATAATCAAAAGCTCCACCCACTCCTATAGCTAATTTAATGGAAGGTATTTTATCCAGATTGTAAAAAATCCAACTTTCCTGCTTAATTTGACCCAGCGCAACGAAAAGAATTTTTGGTTCGGTTTCGTTAATTCTGTTAAGCAAGTCTGGGTCTTTTTGTATAGGATCTAAAATTTCTCCGCCACTTTCCGCACCAACGATATTCAAATTAGGATATTCTTTTTTTAGCATTTCCGAAGCTGTTGCGGCCACTAACTCCCCTGCCCCTAACAGATAGACCGGATAGTTATTTTTTTCTGCCAGTTCACTGATCGCCCAGACTAAATCAACTCCCGTTACTCGTTGGAGTCTTTTTCCTAAAAATTTTGCGGCCTTAACTAACCCAACACCGTCAGCACAGGAAATATCAGCATAGTTTAATATTTCTTTGAAATCATGATTTTTTTTTGCTAAAACTAAGAATTCCGGATTTGGAGTAACTATAAAATGCTGATTTTCTGATATTAAAAATTTTTTTATTTTTTCCAAAACTTCTTGGAGCGAAAGATTGTCTATTTTTACGCCAAGAATCTCTACTTTATTCATAAATTTCAACTTTTAATGTTGAATGAAACTGCCGAGTAGCTTTTTGGGGTAGATTTATCCCAATAAAGAAAAACATTTTTACAATTATATTTTACTACAAATTGACTTATTGCGCCAATTAAACTTAATTTGTTCTTAAATTATGGTTATTTTAAAAAAACCTTGAATTTTCAAGGTCATGGCTTCAGCTTGCTAGTAGTTGCAGGGGCGCCAAAATGAGGCTAATAATTCCTTTGTTTCTACCTCATTATTTCTTAAAATTTCGATTGCATCCATTATCCAAAAAATAAGTGCAATCAAACCGCCAAGCAAACCAAGTATTGCACAGAGAGACACGGTATTGAAAGTGCTTAAATTATTGTCACCTTCTAAATTTAGAGATGCATTCGTAAAAAAGCAACCAGTCATGTAGTAGAGAAGAAAAATAACAAAAAATATTAATTTTCCAGTTAATTCTTCTGTTGCGAGAAAACAAATAAAAAAAGTACCAATAGAACTAGCAGCTACTATAATAAAGAGAAATGCTGCTATGCTGTTCCAAAATCTTGCCGAAGCTTTAATAGCCCTTAACTCAGAATCTTCTTTTGTAGTGTGCATGATTTAACCTCCATTGATTTTACTCAAACATTCTAAATTCAATTAATAAAATTATTACATTTCATTTATTTAGTGTCAATTGAATTAGTGTTGTTTTTATGTTATAATTATTTAATGAAAGAAGCTTTATTCTACCAGAAATTAAGTGGCGGTTTGATTGAATGCCAACTTTGTAATCAGTTTTGCAAAATAAGAAAAGGTCAAAAAGGATTTTGCGGGGTTAGAGAAAATAAAGATGGCAATCTTTATTCATTGGTCTATGGGAAAATAATTGCCATTAACGTTGACCCAATTGAAAAAAAGCCTCTTTATCATTTTCTTCCCAAAACTGATACTTTTTCAATTGCAACTGTTGGATGCAATTTTTCTTGCGCTCATTGCCAAAATGCCGATATTTCTCAAGTTGGCAGAGAAGGTGTTTTTTTTGAAAAAAAGGAAATTCCCGGACAAGATTTAAAGCCCGACCAGATTATTGGATTGGCTAAAAAAGCCAATTGCCCAAGCATTTCCTATACTTATACCGAACCAACAATTTTTTTTGAGTTTGCTTTTGACTGCATGAAACTTGCCAAAGAGGAAAATTTAAGCAATATCTGGGTTTCAAACGGTTATACTTCCAGACCGGCATTGGAAGCGGTTAAACCATATTTAAATGCAGTCAATATTGATTTGAAATTTTTTAAAGATTTAACATATAAAAAAATTTGTCGAGCCAGGCTACAGCCGGTTATTGATAATTTGGTTTGGTATAAAAAAAATGACATTCATCTTGAAATAACAACTTTAATCATCCCTTCTTTAAATGACAGTACAGAAGAACTGTCTAAAATTGCCGATTTCATCTTCAATAAGCTTGGCTCTGATGTTCCTTGGCATGTTTCAGCTTTTTGGCCGACTTATAAATTGAATTACCTCCCCCCTACTCCAAAAGAAACGGTTTTAATGGCTAAAGAAATTGGAGTAAAAACAGGGCTGAAAAATGTTTATGTCGGAAATATTTAAAATTATTATGCATACTAAAATATTTAAAAAATATAAGAGAAATAAACGGCTTGTTTTATTTTTTTTGAATTTATTATTTTTTTTGCTTTTTTACCCAAGTATCGCTTCAGCTGATTATTATTTTAATCCTCATTATATAATAAGTGATGAAGAAGCCACTGATCACCTTTCTATGTCTTTATCAGACATTCAAGGTTTTTTAAGGGAAAAAAATAGCGGTTTAACAAATTTAGTAACCTCTGATTATAATGGAATAAATAAAAAGGCTTCAGAGATTATTTGGCAAGCGGCGGTAGAAAACATGATAAGTCCTAAGCTTTTAATCGCGACTTTACAAAAAGAGCAAAGTTTGATTGAGACTCCATTTCCAACTAAAAAACAGCTGGACCGGGCAATGGGCTATCGTTGTCCTGACAGCGGTTCTTGCCATCCTAATACATTAGATTTCGGTAAGCAAGTTGCCGGCGCTGCTTGGCAATTTAGACAATATTTTAATAATCCGAATAATTGGAATTACAGAGTAAATGAAACCTACCTTATTAGCGGCTGGTTTGTTACCCCGATGAATCAGGCCACAGCCGGACTTTATAATTATACCCCTCACTATTCCGGAAATAATCATTTTTGGCAGATTTGGCAAAAATATTGGGGCCGTGATTATCCGGATGGCTCTTTGCTTAAAGCATATGACAGTCCGGCAGTTTGGCTAATCCAGTATGGAGCTAGGCGCCTGATTACATCATGGGGAGTTTTAGTTTCCAGATTTGATCCGAAAAAAATAATCAGTGTTTCTAGGAGCGATTTGGAGAAATACGAAACTTCATTGCCAATCAGATTCTACAATTATTCACTCCTTAGGCTGCCAAATGGAAATATATATCTTTTGGTCAATGATGAGCTTCGTTATATAACTTCAATGGAAGTTTTTAGGG
Organism: uncultured Gammaproteobacteria bacterium; assembly: GCA_964497245.1. Classification (GTDB taxonomy): domain Bacteria; phylum Patescibacteriota; class Patescibacteriia; order Buchananbacterales; family UBA6539; genus CAZCCC01. The sequence continues at coordinate 19,617 of CAZCCC010000019.1, forward strand.
CGATTGGATTTAATCCAGAAGAGATTACTTCCACTCAAGAAAATGATCTTTCTGGATATAAACAAGGAAAAGATATAAGTGTTGAAACAGTTTATCCAATAGGTGCATTACTGCAAAATAATCAGACAGGTGGAGTTTATTATGTTGAAGACGGAATAAGGCATCCAATATATTCGTCCGAAATAATGAATGTTAATTTCCAAAATCGTCCTTTAATCAAAATAAATCAAACAGAAATTGATAAATATCAAATTGGTGAACCGATTAAATTCAGAGATGGAGAAATAATTAAAGCAGATAATGATTCAAAAGTTTATGTAATTTCTGATGGGCATCGTCGTTGGATTAAAACCACTGATGCATTTGCTAAATTTGGCTATAAGTGGGATAATATAGTTACTACTAATCAGAGAGCCGTTGATATTCATCCTTTAGGTGAGGATATTGAATAAGAAAAGTAGCCTTAGCTTATAATAATTAAAATAATTAATTTAAATTAAGAGTATTTTTTATTATATTTCCTGCTAATTAAAAAAAATAATCTAGAAATATATGCCAATAGTATTTTCGGCTATTACCCCCCATCCGCCAATTTTAATACCTGAAATAGGCAAAGACAATTTAAAAAAAATAAAAAAAACTGAGGAATCAATGAAAAAGCTGGAGCAAGAGTTTTATGCGTCAAAGCCTGACAGTATTTTAATTATTTCTCCTCATGGGCAGATTTTAAGCGATGCTTTTAATATTAACTTAAGTTCTGATTATGTAGCGGATTTTAAAGATTTCGGCGATTTTAGCCTAGAATTGAAATTTAAAAGTGATTATATGTCAATTCAAAATATACGTGCTGCCGATGAAAATAAAAAAAGTGTGTCAATAGCCTTGACTAGTAGTGCAGAACTTGATCATGGAGTTTCTGTACCACTTTACTATCTGACCCGTCATTTAAAAAATATTCCAATTATTCCCATAACTTATTCGGCACTTGATTACCAAAAACATTTTGAATTCGGTAAATTTTTACACAGGCAACTTTCAAAAATAAACAAACGTTTTGCTGTTGTTGCTTCTGGAGATTTATCGCATAGGCTTACAAAGGACGCTCCTGCCACTTATTCCGAAAAAGGTAAAAAATTTGACAATCAGCTAGTCAAATTAATAAAAAATAAGGATATCCCGAATATTATGAACATTGATGACAGCTTATCAAATGAGGCTGGAGAATGTGGCCTAAGGTCAATTATAGTTTTGTTAGGTATTATTGAATCTCTGAATTTTCAGCCGGATATACTTTCTTATGAAGGCCCTTTCGGTGTAGGATACTTGGTTTGTAATTTTAAGCTAGTTTAAATAAAAAGTAATTTTTTTATCCGCGCAAATAATGTGGAATATTTTTTAGTATTCCTGCTTAATTTTTATTTGCTAATTTGAAGAAATATTTCCATCTTTCTCCGCCTTTGCATAATTCTTTTGTATCATTAAGACATTTCTCAACAAAAGCTTTGGGATTTTCTTTACAAACTTTAAAGACGGAGTTTTTTTTATTGGCAGGAATTTCAAGTTCAGAGATTATTTTTAAGGCAAAATCTTGCCAAGAGTATGCGGGGGGTTTTATTGTTTTTTTATTTTTCAAAATTTCAATGAAATTCTGCGGTTCGTTATTTATTTTCATAAGGAATTATTTAATGTCTTAATTTTAATTTATTATCAATAAAAAATCAAAAAAAGCCTTCGTCTTTGGCGAGGCTTAGGTCTTGTCAAAATCATTTTTTGTCTTACATATAGATTCAGCAGCCCAAATCAGGCAAATGAAAATCGTGAGAAAAAAGATTGCAACAAAGTTAGCCGGCTGATAAAAGACATTTATGGTAAATATTTTCCTTGATTTTTCATCTGAATTATTATGAATAATAATTGCCGAGGTTAATCCTAGAATAATATAGACAGAAATGCCAGCCGACAAAATATTAAGACATTCTAAAAAAATCATTGTTTTACCCTTTTTGACCTTTTTTGCTAAGTTTTTTAATGAACTTTAGTTTGATATTTTAAGACAAAACTCCATACTCGCTTTACTAATAAACCTTAAGGAATAAATGAAGCCGTTTATTTAAACAATACCCATACAAATTATATTGAATTACCGCGGTTAAGTCAATTTAATCAGTTATAGCTATTTATTTATAGTTTATCCCCAAAAAGGTTATTGACGTTTTCTTATAATAAGGTATAATGATTTTTTAAAACAAAACATCTCCCAAACTTTGGGGGATTTTCATTTTCCAATTTTAAGTTTTTTGAAATAATAAATAAAAATAAAAATCAATGGAACAAAAATTTGATCATCCTATTAATGAATTGAAATTTCATCTTACCTTACAACTGGAGGCTTATCACAATGAAGATTGGCTTGTTTACAAGCAGTTGGAAAGAAAAATTTTAGAGATAGAGCGAAAGTTGTAAATAGAGTTAAAATATGGTATAATATTTATATGGCTAAATTATTACCCATAAAAATATACGGCTGTCCCCTTCTGCGTAAAAAATCAAATCTGCTTTTAACCGAAGAATTGCAGAAAAATGAAATTAAGCAGCTTTTTTTGGATATGGAAAAAACAATGAAAGAAAAAGATGGAATAGGATTGGCTGCTCCTCAAATTGGGCAAAATATTAGAGTGGTAGTTATTAGTATTGAAAATGAGCCTTTGGTTTTAGTAAATCCAAAAATTTTAAGAAAATCCTGGAAAAAAGAAATTATGGAAGAAGGCTGTCTTAGTTTGCCGGGTATATTTGGTCTTGTCAGAAGATCGGTAAAAATCACTATAACTGCTTTTGATAAAAAAGGAAAAAAATTAAAATTTAAAGCGAAAGGAATGTTCGCCAGGGTAATTCAACATGAGATAGACCATCTTGAAGGTATTTTGTTTATTGATAAAGCCAAAAAAATCACCAAGGGGCAGGAAAAATTAAAGAACATGGTGTAATTTTATCAAATTTTATGTCTCATAAACCCAAAATAGTTTTTTTAGGGACACCAGAATTTGCTAGGCCAACGTTGAAAATTCTGCTAAAAAATGGTTTAAGGCCGGAATTGGTTATAACCCAGCCGGATAAACCAGTTGGTCGCACTAGTAAAATTTTTTTTTCTCCAATTAAGCAGCTTGCTTTGGCAGAAGGATTAAATTTGTTTCAACCTAAGGGTAGCAAAGAACTTATTGAGATTTTTAGCAACCAAAAATTTGAGGTTGCTATTTTAGTTGCTTTTAGTATGATAATACCAAGTAAAATTATTAACAAGCCTAAGTTTGGTTTTTTGAATTTACACCCTTCTCTTCTTCCTAAATATCGAGGACCCTCTCCGATTCAACAAGCACTTTTAAATGGGGATGATAAAAGTGGTGTAAGCATTATAAAATTGGAGAAGGAAATTGATGCCGGACCAATTATTGCTCAGCAAGAAGTAACAATCAATTTAGAAGATAATGCTGAAACGTTGCATACCAAATTGGCAAAAGTGGGAGCCGAATTAATGTTGAAAATTCTGCCTGGTTATTTAGCAAAATCAGCTAAAATTATTCCTCAAGATAACTCAAAGGCAACTTATACTAAAATAATAAATCGCCAAGATGCTTTAGTTGACTGGAAAAAAACTGCTTGGCAAATAAATTTGCAATTTAGGGCTTTTTTCCCTTGGCCTGGAGTATTTACCAATTTAGACGGAAAACGGCTTAAAATCTTAAATTTAAGCGTTTTAGAGGGTGATTTTGAAGCAGTCTTAATTCCAGGAATGATATTTCTTGGTCCGAGAAAAGAATTAATGGTTAAATGTGGAAAAGGAGCTCTTGAACTTAAAACTATACAAATTGAAGGTAAAAAAAAGCTGCTCGGTAAAGATTTTTTACACGGGCAAAAAAATTTAATAGGGAAAATTCTAAATTAAATAAATTTAAATCAGTTGCAATAAGATGCTGCATCATTTAGAAATTTTGCGGCTTATTTTTTTATATTATATATTACTGCTGAAACTAACATTATGTAGCCAATCCCCAAAGGATGGTTTATATAAGGCGAAAAAATATTGGTAACAGTCAGTGCAACCAACCCCAGCAGCATCCCATAAACCAAAAAAAATCCGGCGCTTGAAATTAAATCTGAATTTACAATATTAATGTTGCTTTTTATTGGCGACGTCAAGAGAGTATTCGCCTGAGGCTGATAGGGCCAAGCCTGCCTGCCCCGCCAAAAACGGACAAGCGGCAGGCAGGAAGACAAAAAGGGTGCAATACCTAAAAGTTTTTTAAAGAAAAAATCAGCGGAGCTTGCTTTGCGGTCAGCACCCTTTACTCCCTGGTAAAATAATTGGCTAATCAAGAGTAAATATGCCAATAATCCGGCCAATCCAATTTTTAAAGCGATATCAAGGTATCCCCATTCAAAGGCATAAGTAGTATAAATGCCTCCCGGATAAGTTTTCAGAATTCTTGGATCATTGCTTTGATAAGTCAATTCTTTACCAAAACCATGGCCGAAGATAGCCTTTTGTCCGATATTATACATTAAAGGTTTAAGCTGGTTGAGTCGGCTAATTCCAGCTGGCTCTGTCTCAAGGTTGGAAAGACGGCTGGAAATTGTAGATTCTTTAAAATTTCCAGAGACTATTTGTTGAGATAATGTGCCAAGCAGGAGAATGAGAAATAAAAAAGAGAAAAGGAGAAAAATTTCTTTAAAACGATATTTTAAAAAATAACAAACAAAGAAAACCAAAGCTATGAAAGTAGCCAGTCCACCGATCCAAAAACTCCTGGATTGGCTGATAATTATTGCCAAAGATGATATATAGAGATAAACAAAGGTGAAAATATATTTTTTCCAATACTTAAATCTGAATTCAGTTATTAATATTGCCAAAATTATAAAAAAGCCAATTAAACAGTAAATATGAGACTGAATAAATACTCGGAACATACTGCCTGAAATATAAGTTATTTCCCCTACTCCGGTATCTCTAACCCATCTGTAAAAAGGATCTCCAAGCCAAGCAAATCCATTTGAAAAAAGATATAGTATTCCTATTGTTTTTAAACTGAGCCAAGTAGTTGATCCGGCCATTATTTGTAGAATATCAAACAAATTTTCTTTTTTTATTTCTGTAAAGAAAATCGGTAATAATACAAAATAAACCCAAGCATTGGCATCAAAAAAAACACTTGAAAACTCATTGTTTATCAGTCCGTTAATTATTCCTAACGTTATTAAAGAAAACAAAACTAAATAAGGGTAAATAACCAAAGGAGGATTATAAATTAGTATTTTACTTTTTGGTTTCCAGTGGATAATCAATTTTGTCAGCCAAACTGCCAGAACAATTAAAAATAAAGCAATTCTTAAAGATACAGATAAACCATCTTTTATTTGCAAGCTGAAAAGATAACCATGACTTCCTACAAAAAGTTCAGCCAAAATAACATAAAGTCCGTATTTCAGCCGATAAATTGCTAAAACGGCTACAGTAGCCGTAATAAAGAAAAAAAATATTGGTCTAATTTCAGGTATTAAATATGCAAGTAAAGACAAAAGTTCAACAATAATTAAAAAGACAATAGTTTTACAAAAAAAATTTTGGAATATTTTTGCAGTCATATATTTATTTTATCTTATGAATGTTAAAAAAACAATAATTCAGTTAATTAGCTTTATTAGCGATATAGCCTCATCAATCGCGATGGACGCTAGTTTTATGGTTAATACCCTTTATTTTAGAAATTTATAAATTATAAAAATTTATATAAATATCTTATATTGTAATAAAAATAAAAAAACCAAGAAGATTAATCTCTTGGTCGCCCAAAGACTTGACCAAATTTATTTGGGTCGTCTAGTTCACCTAATTCCCGATTGAAATTTATGACTTCTTCGGGTTTGATTGGTCCGCTTTTTCCGCCAAATATATTTT
>CAZCCC010000020.1:0-25480 GCA_964497245.1 uncultured Gammaproteobacteria bacterium
TTTAATGAACTAATTAATAACGCTGTTGCGTTAGATTCTGGAAACTAAGTAATTAAATTAAATAATAATTAATCTAAAACCTAAAAATTATGAAAAAAAATTGGTTAATAATTTTGGGAGTGGTGGTATTAACTGTAGTCGTCAGTTTAATAACTACAAAGTTAATTTCCCCATCCAAAAATATAGACGTTAATACCAAAGCAAACGTCTATGATAATGTACTTAAATCTGGTATAATTCGAGCTTGCTATGTGGTTTACCCACCTGCTTCAATAAAAGATCTTAACACAGGAGAAATGTCAGGTGTATTTGTTGAAACACTAGATAAAGCAGCAGAAAACATGGGATTAAAAGTAAATTGGAATGCCGAAGTAGGCTGGGGTGAAATGATTGAGGCTTTAAATACAAACAGATGCGATATTATAGGATCTCCTGCTTGGAGTAATTCTACTCGTGGTAGAAGTGCAGAGTTTGCTCAACCAATTTACTATAGTGCCATAAATGCATATGTCAGAGCTGATGATAATAGATTTAACGACAATATAAAAATTGCAAATAATAAAAATTATATGTTAGCCACAGTTGATGGCGAAACATCACAATTAATTGCATCTAGACAATTTCCAGATGCTCAAACACTAGAATTACCACAATCAACAGATGTTTCACAAATGCTTCTAAACGTTGCGAGTGGAAAGGCAGATATGGCGTTTCTTGAACCAACGGTTGCTAATGAGTATATGAAAAATAACCCCGGAAAAATAAAAAATGTTTCTATTGACAAACCGGTAGTTATTTATGGAAACGTAATGATGATAAAAAAAGGAGAATTTATGTTTAAAACCGCAATAGACAATGCAATTATAGAATTGCTTAATAATGGTTATATTGACGATTTAATCGATCGGTATGAAGTAGATTATCCAGGTGGATTTTATCGAGTAGCTACACCATATGTAGTACCAACAAAATAATCCGGATTAAATAAAGCAATTTATGACCGTATTCGACATTATTATTAAATATAGAGAAGGTCTGCTTGCAGGCCTTCTCGTTACCTTAAAACTTTCCATTATTATCTGGCTCTCAGGTATCTTGATTGGAACAGTTTTAGGTTATTTAGGATCTAAATATCACAAAGAAGTTGGCACTCCTTCCCGTGTTATTTCTTTTATTTTATCTGGAATACCTGTTTTAATTTTACTCTTCTGGCTACATTATCCATTACAAGCAATTCTAAATATTAGCATTAATCCATTTTTTACTGCTGCATTTGCATTTTCAATTATTAATATCTTCGCAGTTGCTGATTTGGTTAGATCCGCTTTGGTAAATTTTCCGACTCAATATAGTTTAGCTGCTAAAGTTTGCGGATTATCGCAAAAGGAGACTTTTTTAAAAATTGAAATGCCTATAATACTACGTCAAATAATTCCGTCACTACTAAGCTTACAAGTTGTTATGTTGCAATTAACCTTATTCGCGAGTTTAATTTCGGTTGAAGAAATATTTAGAGTCGCTCAAAGGATAAACGCCACAATTTATAAACCAATTGAAGTCTATACTGCTTTAGCAATTTTCTTTTTAATAATTACTTTGCCCCTAAACGGCATTTCTCTTTGGCTTAAGAATAAATATACAAGAGATATTTCAGAAAACTAATTATGTTAATAGGTAAAAAAATAGTCAAAAAATATCACGGCGAAAAGATACTAAAAAATGTTGATATTAAAATCGAGCCGGGTAAAATCACGTCTTTAATTGGTCCAAGCGGAAGTGGAAAAACAACATTACTCCGTGTTTTATCTATGATTGATTTACCTGAATCAGGAACTATCTTATTGGATAACGAAAAATATAAATTCCCACTTAAAACAAGTGAAATTATTCCGCCATGGCCAAGAGTTTCGATAGTATTCCAACAATTATTTCTTTGGCCACACCTAACACTGCGAGAAAATATTTTATTACCGTTGGGAGATAATATAGACAAAAAACATATTGAAGAATTGATAAAAGTTTTACAAATGAAAGAATTTATTGATCGATATCCTAACCAAGTATCAATAGGACAGCGACAAAGAGTGGCACTGGCTAGAGCGTTAGCATTAAACCCGGAATATTTACTTCTTGATGAAATAACATCCGCACTTGATGTAGAACAAGTAAATATTGTTTTAAATCATTTGCTAACCCTAAAAAATAATGGAGTTGGGATATTAATAGTGACTCACCTATTAAACTTTGCTCAGAGAGCAAGTGACAATATAATTTTTATTAATGAAGGAGAGATTATTGAAACAGGCGGTAAAGAAATTTTAGAAAAACCAAAACATAAAAGAATTCAGGATTTTCTTTCTGTTGTTAAAGCTGCGACTTAAAACTATTTTATATTGAACAAAATTACTTATTCGTTCAAAAACGAAAAAATAAAATTTGTTTATTATAGAAAAGTGTGCCCTTCGGGCAAAAAGAAAAGCATACATCATATAACAGCACGATATCCGGTTCGCGCTTGGCTCCGCCAAATGCTCACCCAAATTTTCACTTCACTTCGTTCCGTGAAAACTTCAGATATCGGCGACGTTGTGTGTAATTGTAATAATTTGTGAAAAAAATTTTTGAAGAAAAATTAATATTAGTCATAGAAATACTTTTTTTTATTGCGCCTTTTGTTATCTTACTTCCAATCGCTTTTATTGTTATTCTTTATGTTCTCCAATCAACTATTCCAAATGCTAAGTACTCAATGTTTATAGGCGCCATCGGATTAACCGCTACATTGTCAGGTTTATCATTTGGGGCAAGCGGTACGAGTGATGACAAAAAGAAAAAGAACATTCTCTATGAGACTGGAGAAAATTTTTTTCACGCTACTATATTATTTATAGTCGCCTTAACAATGCAATACTTATTTAGCAAAATTGGTCAACTATCAATTTATGATTCACTAAAAGCGTTTCTGCAATTACCAATGGCTATAATTATATATATTTTCTTTATGTTTGGAGTAATACTGGTAATCACATCATTGGCAGATTTACACCATTTATTTTCTACTAGTCGAAAAAAACCGATTTAAATTATTACAACTACACACAACACCTGCTATCTGTAAAATGAAACATCCAGCAAAGCTGGACGTCAGATAGCAGCGTACGTTGTGTGTAATTAAAATTAATAATAATAACATGAAAAAAATTACATTCCTTCTTTTCGTAACGGCAATTATTATGAGTGGTTGTACCTACCCTAATTCATATAATACAAACTACAATGATCCAGATAGAGTTGCTTGTAGACAAGGTGGTGGAAAATGGATAGAATTTTCCAACAGCTGTCATGACACTTGTTATAGTGCTAGGAATGAAACTGGTTGCTTTCAAGCATTTTCCGAAGGTTGTAGTTGTGGTGAAAATAAATGTTGGAACCGTGAGACTAAAAAGTGTGAACTTAATTAATCTTAACTACACACAACACGTTTTATAAGGCTCGCCCATAACTCAAGATATTCAGCTCGCGGACATTGCTCGTTTGCTTACGTGGTGGACTCCGTCCCGATTATACCATGACGCAAACTTCGCAACGTCTTATAAACCGATAACGTTAGGCGCAATAACAACAATTTTTAATTTCTCCTTCAGGGCAATTAAGCGGGATAAATTTTTAAGAAAGCCGTATGAAAATTCGTTTAGCAAAAGATAAAGATTGTGCAGCAATCGCTCGTCTTCACCGACAAACAATTCGTAATGTAAATTCTAAAGATTATACAAAAGAGCAAATTCGTGCTTGGTCGGCTCGAACCAATGCAAATCGTTTTCGTAATAGTGCTGATAAATGTAAAATGTGGGTTGCTATAGAAGATGATAAAGTAGCCGGTTTTTGTAATCACGGACTTGATGGAGAATTTTGGGGTCTTTACGTCCACAAAGATTATATTGGTAAAGGCATTGGTTCTCGCCTTATGCAAACAGCAGAAGACTCGCTAAAAAAATTGGGATTCAAAAAAGTTAGTCTTAAGGCTAGTATCACTGCGAAAGAATTTTACAAAAAACAAGGATATAAAGTAATAAAAAAAGATTTACACCTTGTTAATGATAATGAATTGGAAATCTTTGTTATGACCAAAATATTTTCTTAAAAATTTAATTAAACTACACATAAAAGCTACTATCCAACATTAAAACGTCAGATACTCGCGCACGTTGTCAGCCATTTATTTTTAAAAAAACCAGTCCAAATTTGAAGGACTGGAGAGCGTTGTTGGTATCCGACCAATTATCTGCAACGCGCCGCTGCTGCTGCCATCATATTAAACGCCGAACCGGTTGCCAGATTTTCATCACTTACATCTTCACGAAGTGATGGATCAGATTGAATAATCTGATCAATTTTATTTGCCAATTCTATGATACTGGCGGAAGCAACGCTAAATTCGACATAACCAACATTCGGCTCTGGCATCTGTTGTTCCGCATTGGCACAGATTTCCAAAAATGTATTGATAGGGTCCAAAAATGGGTCAGAAAATCTAATACTCCTGGTTAATTTTTTTAAATTCTTGTAGACATCCCATGCGGCCGCTTGCAGACAATTCAGCATCGTGATAAATTAAATACGACGATGCTTTTCTCAAAACGTCAAATAACACCAAATTAATCTGGCAAAAAATGATTCTGATTTTTCTTCATGACACTCTCCTTATTGTTGTAAACTTTATACCAGACAGAACAATACTATTTCTTATCATTTTTTTTACAAATGTCAATAACGAAACAAAATTTACATAAAAATTCACCTACTAACGTACCTTTTAGACGCAATTAGAATTACACCTAAAACACAAACGTTGTCCACCATCCCGTCAAAACAAGGTTGAAATACGGGATATGAGACTATGAGAAATAACTCATTATATATAAAAGGAGGATTACGTTGTGAAAGACAAAATTACAGTCGGTCAGTTCATTGACGAACTCAGGGAAACGAATATTTTCGAAATACTCATTTTTCTTCATGTATGGGAAGAAACGGAGCCAATATTTCATGGAAAAAATTATCGCTTAAGGCCTGTAACAAAAGACTTTATTGATTATTTGCTCAATGAGATAGAACTCTGCACGATGTTTTTACTGAATGGCTCAAGGGATAAACCAAAAATATTCGAGTTAACTTTGGCTTCAATGAATAAGGTCTTGGAGATGGTAAACACCATGGCCAACAAATACGTTGTAATGGGCCAAGCTCCACAAATCCTGGTGGGGGCTGATACTCTTTAGCCCCTTTTTTTTACCTTTACTAGTGAGCAAATAAAACTTATTTCTCTTCGTTTAAATTTCACCAATTTATGATATAATGATATAGGTATCGGCGAAACTTCTCATACACGCAAACGTTATATTCAATTCAGTTTTACCCCATTCAATTTCATAACATTTAATAACTGTAATTGATAAATTTTTTTATGCCATCTGAAATTGCTTTGAAAACTATTTTCTTTGTTCTTGTAATTCTTGCAGCAGTACTTGAAGCATCGGCAGATGTCATTTTAAAAAAATGGGCGATTGATGGAAAACAGTTTTTCTTCATATTTGGTTTAATAGTATATTTTGTAGCAACTGTAATTTGGGCATTTTCTCTCAAATATCAATTTTTATCAAAAGCGATTTCTATAATAACCATTCTTAACTTGATTATTGTTGTTCTTGTTGGGTTACTATATTTCAAAGAAGATTTATCAATGATTAATAAGGTTGGAATTGTTACTGGAATATTAAGCGTAATCTTAATTCAATATTAACAAGACAAAACTGCACTCTGGAATTTCTCTTCCCAACGTTGCACTAAATTTTTATCCTTCGGAGAATATAACAAGGATATGGATGATGCTGCCAAAAAATCAGGCGAGCTTACAACTCAGTGGCTTGAAGCAATGCGTAAATCACAAGAAGAATAGAATAAGGATTAGAGAATGAGAAATAAAAAACATTTCTCTTCGTCCAAATTTCACTTTTTAAAAATTTTCCTAAAAAAAGAGACCCTGCAACAATACAAGGTCAGCCGAAGGATCACTCTAAATCACGGACGGTTGATTTATGCTCCGGTATCCACCGGATTACAAGCCGAACCGTCAAACCACAGAAAAGCGTAACGAAGGAACCTTCCGTCTTTCATTTCGACGCCAAAATGGTCTTCCTCAACAACTTCGCATTGAAAGGTGCCGTCGTTAATTGGAGGAAAGCCAAGTTCCTCAACCAACCGATGTATCACTATCATCTAAATTTTTTCCAAAACGAAAAGTTGCGAGCTGAATTTAATAAGTTTTATATAATAATATCTCTTTAATCAAATTATGGATGTTGCTAAACAAATTACATTAAATAATATGGAATTGACAAGATTCTTTTTCGCCATAGTCTTACTTCTTGTATCTGCCCATTGGTTTGGATATATTTTTCAGAGATTTAAAATGCCAAAAGTTATCGGTGAGATTGTGGGTGGTTTAGTCTTGGGTCCAACCTTGCTGGGATTTTTTGCACCAAATATCTACAATTGGATTTTTAATGCTTTTGAAGCGGAAGGGAAATTAATCTCAATTATCTATTGGTTTGGTTTAGTATTGTTAATGTTTATATCTGGCTTTGAGATTCAAAGATCATTCAGTAAAGGAGATAAAAAAACAATTTTTGCTTTATTGGTGGGAGCAACAGCAATTCCATTTCTCGCAGGGTGGTTAGCCCCAAGTTTTTATGATTTTTCTCCATTTTTAGGCTCGGCAGATAATATGCTTGCATTAAAAATAGTAATTGCCATTGCTGTTGCAGTAACCTCCATTCCAGTTATTTCCAAAATATTTATTGATTTAAAAATAATGGACACAAGATTTGCAAAAATTGTTTTGGCTACAGCAACAATTCAAGACGTTATACTTTGGATTGCTTTAGCAATTGCTACAGGATTGGTAAGTGCAGAAGCAGTTTCAACTTCAAACATTACTTCTACTATATTGATTACATTGGCATTTTTTGGTGTTACTCTTTTGATAATACCAAAACTTATTAGGTTCAGCAATAATTCACGATTAAATTTATTGATTAAATCTTCTGCTTCAGGATATGCTTTGTTTATTTGCTTCTTTTTTGTAACAATAGCAAGCATATTAAATGTAAATATTGTATTTGGAGCATTTTTAGCTGGAATAATTGTAGGCACGATGCCTAATGAGAAATTTGGAAATGTTAAAATTCATATAAAAGAAATTTCTCTTGCTTTTTTCATTCCGATTTATTTTGCAGTGGTGGGATTAAAATTAGATTTGATTCATCATTTTGACTTAATGTTCTTTTTAGGATTTTTACTGTTTACAACTATTTTTGAAACAGCAGGAACTTTAATCGCGGCAAAACTGGCGAAAAAAGATTGGCTTTCCAGCTTTAATCTTGCCGTTGCGATGAATACAAGAGGAGGTCCAGGAATTGTCCTCGCTACTGTCGCATTTGATATGGGAGTAATCAATGAAACATTTTTTGTTACGCTTGTTATGATTGCAATAGTAACATCACTTTTAGCAGGTTATTGGTTTAAATTCTTAATGACAAAAGGATGGAATCTTCTGAAAAAGTAAAGTTTTCAGCCTCCAACTTAATTGAAACGACGACGACAATCTGATATATTAATGGAAAACTACTGTTTTCCCGTCGTTTCAGAGTTCACTTTAACTCAAAATTTCTCTTCCCAACGTTGCACTAAATTTTTATCCTTCGGAGAATATAACAAGGATATGGATGATGCTGCCAAAAAATCAGGCGAGCTTACAACTCAGTGGCTTGAAGCAATGCGTAAATCACAAGAAGAATAGAATAAGGATTAGAGAATGAGAAATAAAAAACATTTCTCTTCGTCCAAATTTCACTTTTTTAAAACTTTTTATTTACCTTTATAAACCTATGCAAAAAAGAAGCAAATAAACAAAGCATATCCTGAAGCAGAAGATTTAATCAATAGGTTTACTCATATTTTGATTAAAATTTAACGCATATAAAAAGTTTACTTTATTTAGTTCCAAAAGTAAATAACGCCCCGAGAAACCATAGAACTCTCACCTAACACAATTTAACTGAAATTCCATTTTTTAACAAAAAAAGGGCCTTGGCAAAACATACCAAAGACCCAGCGACCAATCATCATTCCTTTATGGACCGACGACTAAGACCGCCATTACTTCGTCGGACTCACCATTCCGGCGCATGTCATTTTCAATCAAATCTCTGTACGCACGGGAAGGCTGCCCGCATTTTAGACAGAAGTCCCCATCCTCAGGGTCAGGACTTCCAAAACAGTAACTACATTCTTTACTCATTTTACATTCTCCTATTCTGTTATATTTCCAAACAAATTATATTAGCATATCTTACAAAAAAAGTAAATACCGGTGAAAGAACACTCACTCCACGCCACTGTTGATTATGATCAACTCTACATCACCAATAAATATATAACTCGGGATAATCGGTTAACATTAATTTAAATAACTATTTTAAAAAATGATTTTTAAAAAAATTCTGCTAATAATAAATCAATTTTTTGGGCTTTTGCTTTTTATTAGTTTTTTTGGAACGCTGGTCAGTATCTTTATTTTTCGTCGTATTACCATCTACGGCCATAATTTTAATACCGGCGCAACTTTAATTACTCTAGTATTTTTTAGTTCTTTAATAATGTTTATTTTCAAACCTATTTTAAAAAGTAAATCCGGACTTAAAGCCATATATCAAAGCGGGTGGGGCTATTTGCTAATAATTTTGCTTATCACAACTTTTGTTTTAATATTTGGATATATATCCATATACCTACCCCTAACAAGTCAATTCCTCGGTGAAATTATTTTTTCCAATGAACAAAGCATTACGGTAACAGCCAAAGAAGGATTAAAATTTTATTTTGAATTTGACACCGGCGCATATAACCGAGATGGCACAAAAATAAAAGTTACAATCATCGGACCAAATCAATGGTCAGCAAACAAAATTTATACAATTGCAAAAAAAGAAAGCAAAGACTCTACGGTCAGTGGAACCTCAATGGTTTCAAGCATGGAAAAACTGCCGGCAGATGGAGAATATAAAATTATATTTCACCAGCTAGAAAATAAGATACTAATTAAAAAAATAAGAATTTTTGGAAAGTAGATAATATTCCACACCACAAACCTCGCGACGTCAACTAAAACAATAGCGTTGTAAAAGATATGACTTGTTGTTTAAAAAAAAGAAGCCGCTGGATAAACCCACACGGCTTTGAGTCTGCTTTCAGGAAAAAGAACGGGACGATTCAATAGCCCTATTCCAATTTCGGGCGACATAAACTGTGATAGCGCCAGTTTCATGAACAATCGCTATACAACAAATACCGTTGCAGTCTTCGTAAAATCCCCCACGGTATCGCTTAATAGGAGTATACTAAAGAAAACACTCCATACATCTCAAAATAAGGCAGCTGAGAGGGACAGTATTTTGAAATATTTTTGGATTCCTTTTTGGTATTAAAATTGATATAATAGTAAAAGACCCAAAAAAATTAATATATTTAATAAACTAACTAATAAAAAACCGTCAGAAGTCGTGCGACATGACGGTATTTAAATTTATAATAAAAGAGCTAAATTTTTTACTTAAAATCCTAATCAAGTATCCCCAAATAAGTATCGCAGATGCTACAAAATAGTCCACCACCAGTTGATCTATCAAGCTCTGTATGAGGACAATTTGTCCTAAGCGCCAACAATCTTTTATTTAGTCCCTTTTTTTCATTTCTAAGTTCTCTTTTCTTATTTTGAGGGATTCCAGCCTCTTCTAAAATAAATTCAATTCCATTCATCCTTAAATTAATTTCATGTACTTCACGACGAATAGCTTCTACTGTGAACTTTTCTTGTTCATCATCTTTCTTTTTTACCATGACCATATCCTCCTTATGATTGTTCTCAAGCATTTCAGTATTTTCTCAAAAAAACTATCATCTTGTACCTCTTGTAGATTAAGCTTACTACCCCCCTTTGGAAAAATAGTGGATCTACCTAAAAAAGGCATAGTAAAACTGATTCGGCCTTGACCAATATCAAATGGCAGCGACACCTGAGAAGAAATAGACAAAAAAATTTTTCCTCCTTTTCTATACATTTTCCATTTACCACCATCCTTATCAGATAGACGGGCAATCCATGGACTATGGATAATAACGTCATCATCTTTAATTTCAATAAAGCTAATTGGTCCCCGATAGATATCACCACCCTCATAAGTTTCAATATCTCCACCGACAATATCCTCTCGTTTTAAAACATCATTCCAAGCCATACTACTACTCCTTATGTTTAGGCTGAAAACTCCTGCCTGCTTGCTACTATGCTATATTAATATAAATAAAAAATATGTCAAGTAAAGTAGATAATGTGAACACACCTATTGCGTTTTTCTAGCGTAGCTTATATACTTAATAAATATTTACTTATATAAATATTATCAAAACAATGAATACAAAATATTTTTTAGTCTGCTTTGCCTACTTTCTAAAACCCTTATTATTTTATAATTACTTTATATATTCCCCTACCTGCTGCATAACTAAAGAAAAATAATTAAAAATCATCTCTTACTTATTTATAACCTGCATTAATATGGAAAAACCGGAAAACATCATAGATTTAGGTGAATATAAATTTAATAAAAACCGCGAAATTTTCAGCAGTATTGCCGCGGAAATAAGGTCAGGAGTGCTCCAGACACATTTTGGCGACAATAAATTTCTATTTGCTCTAACAGACGAAATTCTTCATTTTTCATTAATGGGAGAAAGTTTAAAATCAGACATGACTGAATATGAATCAAAATGTGCAGAAGCAACACAAGAAATTTTAAGAAACATTAAAAAAATAATAGAATATCTGTCTCAACATCCTAAAGATAACTGTCCGGCAATCAGACAAAACGCGATAAAAATTAACTCGCTTGCAGAAGAAATTAAAATATCATTATAAATATTGATTAATATAATTTATTTAAAATTATGAAAAAAACAATTAGCATTACTTTAGCCGTAATTATCTGCTCGGCAGCAATCATTGGCTTCATTTATGCCGTTAAAAATAATTATCCAACTGCATCTCCGGAGCAAACCGTAAAAAGCTTTTATGATGACTGGATAAAATACCAAGGAGCGGGAAATCCTATTTCCGACCGTATTTATCAAGAAAGTCAAGTTGTCACTGATGAACTGGTAAAAAAATTAGATTCAATAATTTATTCTTTTGAATTTGGTGGCTATGATCCGGTAATATGCGCTCAGGACATCCCTCAAAGTTTTAAAGTGGAATTAAAAAGCAAAAACAACGACTTGGCAATTTTACAAATTGAACAGGATTTCTATGGTTCAATTAATTTTATTTCAGTAGAAACAATTAAAATAGGCAAGGAATGGAAAATAAATGATATTATTTGCCAAAAACCGGTAGATGACGTTGAAAAAATCCCTGCTGAAAATGACCGAGCCGATAAAGATAATGGGATTTCAGTTTCTCATCAAAATTTGGTAAGTGATTACATTAGGCAGAATATTTCGGCCCTAAGTCCTGAAAAAGAAGTCCTGGGAGGAAAATTCTATATAACTTCCATTGATTTTAACGGTCCAAAATCAGCAATTATAAGCTACGAAGACGGCCATATTGCCTTTGAAGCAAAAATTGAATTTGAAGTTAATATAAACAATGAAGTTAAAATAGAATCTTTTGATATTCTTCCGGAAAAGAACAATCAAAAAGACAATGACAAACAAATAATCTGCATAGATAAATGCGGCGATGGGATTTGTGACGAAATAGTATGCATGGGAGAAGGCTGCCCATGTCCGGAAACGCCTCAAACTTGCCCTCAAGACTGCCAATAAAGGGTATTAACCGCGGAGTCCCGCACCTTAATTAAGATATATAAGACGGGATCCTCGATTTTTCACTCCTCCAAAGGCGAACACTCGCTCTACGTCGCCAATAAATTTCGGGCGGGTTTACCCCTCCTTTTGACTCTTAACTCTTTTTGTGATAATATCCCTTTATCATAAATTGATCTTTAAATAAAATATTGACTAAAGCATTTAGAAACCAAACGGTTTCTTTTGCATTGCCAAAAAACATCGGAGGATTGCCTATAAGTCAAAAAGTAATAATAAATTAATGTCATAATATCATAAAAAATATCATCATTTTATTGCTTCTTAACTTCAAACATCAACGGACTTAGTCCAATGGAATCATATCATGATTGCTAAAGTGATTAATGTGTATCACGTCCCGGCCCAAAGATCTTTAATTCAAGGCTTTAAACAAGGCCAAACAAAAAAGAAACTGGGTCATACGGTTTATACGGCAAAAGGCAGCGGCTGGGGCCAGCACCTTGAAGCCGGGAAAATCCTACTTGTTTTGTCGGTTAGAAATCAAACTTTTGAACTTAATATAGGTTGGTATTTCCGCCAAAAATTTAACGACTGCGGAAAAGCAAGACTGACAAAAAAAAGAATAGAAAAAATAATATCCAGCAGGCCTCACGAGGTATCTATTGAAAAAACTAAAGATCGGTTGCAGATTTCTGAAACTGACTTGCAGGATTGGTATAACAGGGCATTTAATTGATAATTTTTCCGATTCAACCCTGAAAGACAAGAGCTTTTGGGGTTTTTATTACTAGAAAAATTGACAATTTCCATTGATGTCTGTAATCTGATATAAATGATGCCCTTTTTACAATAAAGTCAACTGTTCTTAAAGGAGGACAATGAAATGAAAAGAAATAACTTGTTGCTTTTTGCCATACTGGCACCTTTAGTTTTTTGTTGCTGCCAGTCAAATGCTCCGCTTTTGGGCTTTTCCAAAAATGACGTGGACCAACAAATCTGTTTGGTTCTAAAAACTTATGATTCCAACCTTTTGGAATACTTCTACGCTGAAATAGAATACCTGCCGCTGCATTTGGCGGCAGAAAAAGCTCAGTTTATCCATGAAGACCAAAAAGAAGTAGAAAAATCAGCTTCCTTGATAATTGGACGAAGGGAAACAATACTTCTTTCCAAAAACGAATACTCCTGGATAAAAAAAGGAGCAGTTATAAGAAGGGAATTCGTAAAAAAAGAACTCCTTGATGATGGAGTCTGGCACTATAATTTCCACAGAAATTTTTTGGTGGAAATTGACTAACTTGCTCGGAAAAAATCCGGGCTTTTTTTTAATATCGAAAAAAATTAAAATTATAGCAAAAAAATATCTGCAGCTTCTATCTACTTATTTTTATCTCAATTTTCTCCTTTGATTTGGGAGCCCTTTTTAACCATGAAGGATAAAAAATAATGTCTGCTTCTTTAATTTCAATAAACTGGGAAAGATACAATTTAATTTCCTTTTCAGTCATACCGGCAATTCTAAATTTATCAATTGAATCAACCTTTCCGATATAAACTTCCCCATCAAAAACCGCTTTTATTGAAGCTTTTTTGCCATCAATATCATAATTATTAACGCTATATGAAAAACTTTCTCTATTAAGACCAGCTAACTTTTGAGAATCAATTCCCTCCTTAATACGCTTTTCAGCTGAATTAATCAACCAATCTTCATCAAAGGCAATAACTATCGCTTCCAACTTCATACTCAAACTGAATTCATCTACTTCCTGCCCTACTAATACATCGTGTGAGAAATCAACAACTTTTGCAGTAAAAAGTTTAGGCCATAAAGCTTGGCCTGATTCAAGGTAACTGCCGGTATCATTCAAGGCTTTTTTATAAAGCCTGTCTTTAAGCTCATCTTGAGCCTTCTCTATGTCATCTTCAGTCAAAACTGTCATATAGCCCCCTTTAATTAAAAGCTCAGAATTTTCAGCATAAATTTTTTCCTGAAGCGGACCCCAGAGACCGGGTATAATAAATTTCATTGGCTTAATCTCAGTGAAATCATCAAGATTTTCAGCGTACACCTGCACTTTTAATTGCTCCCCAGCTGGTACTATAACATCTCTTTTGAGGCGAATTAAAACAACATTGGGATTCTGCGGCGAAGCAAGCCTTGTTGTTGCAACTAGTTTCTGTTCTTTACTGTAATTATTTATTATGGTAATTTCCCCGACAATGTCAGAAGAAACTGCCTCCTTGCCGGTTGCTTTAAAAATTCCGCTTTCTTCAATCTCCATTGCTAAAATTCTTCCAGCCACGATGTTGTCATTGCCAAATTCAGCATTTTCTTCTATACTAAAAATCATTTCCTGATTTACTTTTTCAGCAGCTAGAATAATATTTATAGTAACTTTTGCCCAAACCGAATAAATAACCGCTAAAAATAAGACGAGTGAAAAAAAAGAAAATGAAATAGCTAGATTCCTATAAAACTTCGGCAGAATGTATAATTTTTCACTCATACTATTATAATATAGAAAAAACAAAAATCTTACAACACTTTCTAGTATTCTTCAACCTTAAAATGATTTAGACCCAATAATTTTTCAATTTCCTGCTTTAATCCTGACGAATCACTGATCAAAAAATTAGTCCTTATTTTTTTGCATTCGCTTCCAGCTTTAATAACTAAAAAAACTTTCAGCCCTCCAGGGTATTTTTCAAAAATTTCTTTCAGCTTATTATTCAGTAAAGCATCAATTGCCGTCGGCATAAGTATATAAGCTGTTCCATTAATCAAAAGTTCTTGATTGCTATCTTGTTTTTTGGAAAAACTACGCGCTAAATAACCGCTGCCGTTTTCTTTGGCTAAATTATCTAGCTCGCTGATAATTGAAGAAACTTTAGACAAATGGAGTTCACGCGCCTGATTACAAATCAATTTATTTTCCCCATCCTTGTCTGAGAGCCGACAATTCATTATTATTATTTTATCCTCTTCCCAAACTTCCGGATTATTTTTTAATACTCTTGGAAAAACTAATACTTCAACGCCATTGGTCGTATCTTCAATCCGGACAAAAAGCATCGGTTCTCCCTTTTTAGTTATTATTTTTTTAACTTTGCTTATAACCCCAGCTACTTTCAGGACTTTATCCGAGTTATTACTACTACCAGCTAAATCATTAAGGGGCACTACTACACCGGATAAATGGCTACTAAATTCAGAAAGCGGATGGGCTGTTACATAAAGACCTAAAAATTCCTTTTCCCAATTTAATCTCTGTTTATCATCTGCTGACTGGATAAAATCAAGATTAAGTTTGGGTAAAGCCGTTTCGCTAGACATCATAACAAAAAGACTTTCTTGTTGACTATCTAATTCTTGATTAATATTTCTGACAAAAACCAAAAGCTTATCTATATTATAAAGAAGACGATTGCGCTCCCCTATATTATCCAAAGCACCAGATTTTATCAGCGCCTCAAGTGATTTTTTATTTAAATCTTTTGTATTAACCCTACTTAAAAAATCTTCAAGATTCTTAAAATTACCATTTGATTTCCTTTCCTTAATTATTTCTTTAATAATATTTTCACCTAAATTTTTAACAGCACTTAAGCCAAAACGTATTTTTCTGCTTTCTTTATTACTATTTACTTCCAAAGAATCATAAACAACCGTAAAAGTTGAAAAACTTTCATTGATGTCCGGAGGCAAAACTTCAATTCCCATCTGCCTACACTCTTCAACTTCAATAGCAATCCTATCAGTATTTCCATGATCTGCAGTCAAAAGTGAGGCTATAAATTCGGAAGGATAATGGGCTTTTAAATACGCCGTCTGATAGGCAATCATTGCGTAGCAGGCGGCATGGGATCGATTGAAGCCATAGCGGGCGAAAGGTAAAATATAATCCCAAATCTGTTTTGCTATTTTCGGCTGAATTTTGTTATTAATCATTCCATTTATCATTTTTTCAGCTTGTTCGTGTAACAATGAAGCTATTTTTTTACCAACTGCCTTTCTTAAAACGTCAGCTTGACTATAAGAAAATCCCGCCAGCTGCCTGGCAATTTCCATTAGCTGCTCCTGATAAACAATTATTCCGTAAGTTTTCTCCAAAATCGGCCTTATTCTCTCATCTAAATAATAAACCTTTTGTCTACCATGTTTTGAGTTTATATAGTCCGGGATGAATTCCATCGGCCCCGGACGGTACAGCGAAACCATGGCGATTATATCTTCAAGTTCTGTTGGAATGAGTTGTTTTAAATAGCGCTTCATTCCTGAACTTTCAAGCTGAAATACTCCCGTAGTTTCAGCTCTTTGTAAAAGCTCAAAGGTCTTTTTGTCATCCAAAGGAATATCATCAATTTTAATCTCAACCCCTCTCGCTTTTTTAAGTATTTCTAAAGTATTTTCAATTATTGTTAAATTTTTTAGACCTAAAAGATCAATTTTTAAAAGCCCTAAATCTTCAACAGCATGCATTTCGTATTGAGTAGTAATTTCTTTTTCATTTTGACCCGAGAGTTGGCGTGGAACATAATTATCCATAGAATCAGGAGTAACAACTATCCCGCAGGCATGAGTTGAGGCGTGTCTGGCACAGCCTTCAAGCTTTTTGGCAATTTCTATTAACCTCCGACCGTCTGGATCAGCCATTATTTCCTGTAACTCGGGAACTGCTTTTACTGCTTGATCAAGAGAAGAAAACATTGGAATCATTTTAGCAACTTTATCACAATAAACGTAAGGCAAGTCCATTACTCGCCCAACATCCCTAATGGCGGCTCTGGCTGCCATTGTTCCAAATGTAATTATTTGAGCAACATGGTCTTGTCCATACTTATTTGAAATGTAATTAATCACTTCATCACGCCTAGTATCAGCAAAATCAGAATCAATATCAGGCATGGATATCCTTTCCGGATTTAAGAATCTCTCAAAAATAAGGTTATACCTCAAAGGATCAATGTTGGTAATATTCGTAAGATAAGCAACCAGACTACCGGCGGCCGAACCTCGCCCTGGTCCGACGACTATGCCATTTTTTTTTGACCAGTTAATAAAATCGGCAACAATTAAAAAATAAGAAGCAAAGC
Source organism: uncultured Gammaproteobacteria bacterium (assembly GCA_964497245.1). Classification (GTDB taxonomy): domain Bacteria; phylum Patescibacteriota; class Patescibacteriia; order Buchananbacterales; family UBA6539; genus CAZCCC01. Next base: position 17,041 of record CAZCCC010000020.1, read on the forward strand.
CGGTTTTTTCAATTACCTTAAGCTCATAATCAAGTCTTTCTTTTATTTCCTTGCCAACCTTTTTTCCGTATCTTTTTTCAAGTCCACTATTACAAATTCCTGATAAATACCCGATATCGGTCTGATCATCAGGTACTTTAAAATATGGCAGAAGAATTTTTCCCAAACTAAGATCAAGATTACATTTTTCGGCCACCTCTAAAGTGTTTTCTATTACCTCCGGATTATCTTTCCATTTTCTCTTCATTTCTTCCGAGGTTGGCATTGAAAAATCTTCACCCATATAAGACATTCTATTTGTATCACTCAAAGTTTTCTTGGTTTGAATACAAAGCAAGACATCTTGAGCATAATCGTCTTCCTTATCTAAATAGTGAATGTCACAGGTGGCAACGACCGGAATATCCAATTCTTTCCCTAGATCAATGATTTTTTTATTAACTTCGTCTTGTCTTTTAATACTTGGATGATGCTGGACTTCAAGATAATAGTTTCCCTTACCAAAAATTTTTAAATATTTTAATGCTGCTTCTTTTGCACTTTTATCGTCATTATTTATAAAATTACGCGGTACTTCGCCCATTAGACAGGCACTTAAACAGATTAAGCCCTGATGATATTTTTCCAAAAGTTTCAAATCAACTCTCGGCTTATAATAAAAACCATCCAGGTGAGCGATGGTTGTAAGTTTTATTAGATTTTTATAACCTTCAAAATCTTTTGCTAAAAGCACTAAGTGATAAGAGGAATCATCAACTCTCGATCTCTTATTTAAATGACCATTTCTGGCAACATAAGCCTCAACCCCTAAAATCGGTTTAACTCCGGCTTTTTTCGCTTTCTTGTAAAATTCAACTAAACCATACATTACACCATGATCTGTCAAGGCCAAGGCAGGCATATTATTTTTTTTGGCTTTCTCAACCAGTCCGTCAATTTTGGCAAGGCCGTCAAGTAAAGAATAATGCGAGTGAGTATGAAGATGAACAAATGACATAAAGAATATTTTGTATTATTTAGAAAGTCTTGATTAACAATTGACTTTCAAGGAAAAAAAATCTCCCTAAAAATTTATAAAAACCAATCAAAGCTAGCTATACTTAGCTAAATATTTTTTTTCTTCTTTTATAATCTTGCTCCAAGAATTATTGTCTTTACTGCTAATAGCGTTTAATTTACTAATTAAATTAGAAGTTAAAAATAATAAATTTTTTTTATCTTCGGTAATAACCTCAAATAAAAAGATTGCTAACTTTTCATCGATTTTATTTATAAAATAATTCCATACCTTCTTGTCCTTGTCGTTTAATAAAGAATTTTTTATAAAAGCTTTTAAATCACTTTTTGACTTCTTTTCTTTTAATTTTATACTCATAATATTAATATCTTCTTATATCAAAAACTTGCCCCTTGACTATTTTAGCGCTAAATTTACTACCATCATTGTTTTCTCCCCGAAGCATTAACATCTGATTGCCTTGATCATCTTTGCCACCTAAAAATACACTAATATTTTTGGTGTTATTGCCAGAATTCAACTCTAATATTTCATTTGGGTTACCATAATCTAAAATCCCATTTTTCAATCCCCCTCCCCAATCATCCAATACTGTCGCTGCATCAATATCAATTTCAAGTTTAAAACCTAAATTTTCCTCGGTACCCAAACTTAAATCATATTTCGATTCAATTCCTCTCTCCTGAAAAAAAGCACTTACCTCTTAAATTAACTGAGACTTTGTTATTTTCATTCCGCCTTTGGCACAAATATCACCGAGATGTTGTTCTGGACTCTTACCTTGAATAAAATAAACTCCCACTTGCTCAGCAGGCGTTCTTAATGTAATTTCAGGATCACCAATTCTTAAACCAAGCAAATTAAAACGCTTAATCCACTCATTTAACTCCTGCCTTCTTTGAATGGCCATTTCCGATGCTTCCGCTTTATTGTTAGCATCTAACCTATCTTGCAACTCCTTCATTTGTGTTTCTATTCTAACTTTTTCGGCCGGGTCCAATTTCTGAGCATGAGCTAATTCAGGTGTTGATAAAGCTAAAACTAATCCGATGGTAATTGCGGTTACGGCCCTACGTAATCTTGACATTTTTGGATTATTTTTATCAACAACTGGTAATTCTTCCTGTTCTTGAAAAGACATTTCAATCAAATCATTTTGATTTGCTTTAATTTCAGGTGATACTCCCAATTTTTGTTCAAAATGAAAATCAGTTCCTTCCAAAGAATGTTGTCTTTCTGGAATCATAAAATTTAATTTTATTTTTTACGCTTACTAATCTTACTGGCTTTGTTTTGTTTTTCCATTACCAATCCAACCAACTTAATTACCGAATCTGTTATCATTGCCATTTTATTACCACCTTTTTCAAGTTTTTCTTTAACCAGCTTTAAAATCTTGTCAATAATTTCAAGCTTTTCCCGTATACTGATTGTCATCTTGCTTACATTTTTAAGCATCACTACTACGTAAAAAATTCCCCAGCAAACAAAAATTGTAAAAAGCGCCACTGAGCCGGCAATGGTAAGAAGAAGAACGTCTGTTGACGTTTCAATCATATTTTTAAAATTAGGAATTAGGAATTAGGAATTAGGAATATTTCCTAACCTCCTAAATCCTAGTCCCCTATTCATCTTAAAATCGCTCCAAAAGTATCTTTCAATTTCTGAACAACTTTTTTGATCACCTCGTCAGCATCCTCTGATTTCAAAGTCCGATTATTTGCACGGAAAATTATACGAAAAGCCAAACTCTTTTTCTCTTTTCCAAATGATTCGTCGGAAAATGTGCTTAAATACTCAATATCAACTATCAACTCATCTGTTTGATTAACTTTATTTTTTATCTCCTGCCAGCTTATTTTTTTATCTATAATAATCGCCAAATCTCTTGTGACAGCTGGAAATTCGGGAATTGCCTGGAAAGATTTTGTCGTGGACACAAAACGAGCCAGCTGAGGAATTTCAAAATCAAAAACTCCGACCGGCTTTTTAATCCCGAATTTTTCTAAAATATTAGAATTTACTATACCAAACTGCCCTATAAAAAATTCATTTTTGTATATATCAAGGCATTGTCCAGTCTGCCAAAGCGGACATAAATAATCTGTAAGCCTCATTTCATATCCTAAAATCCCAATATTCTTCAATAAAAAGGCTGACACTCCTTTTAGCTGAAAAAAGGTATCTTTTTCGGCCACAACTGCCCCTGTAAGTTTTAAAGTTTCGTTCGGTAAAGCGTTTTTTTCCGCTTTTAAATAAACATTACTTAATTCAAAGATTTTAAATTCGGAAAAATTATTAAGATTATCAGAAACATTCTGAAAAATTCCGGGCAACAAAGTTGTTCTCATGTATTGCATTTCCTCATTAAGAGGATTGTTAATTTTAATTGCATCTTTTTCTGAAAAATTGGTTTTTTGCAGAGACTGCTTTGAAACCATTGAATAATTATAGCTTTCGGAAAAACCAAGACCGAAAAGAAGATTTCTAATCTTATCTTCCAGGAAAAACAACAAATCTTTACTTTCAGCCGGAATTTTTCCTTCAGGCATTTGCGTCGGCAAATTATGATAGCCGTAAATCCTGGCTACTTCTTCAACTAAATCATGTTCAAATTCAATATCGTTAACGCGCCAATAAGGTACAGTTACCTCAATTTTTCCAGAACCTTTAACAAAAAATCCCAAAGATTCTAAAATATTTTTAGTTTTTGCGTCCGCTATTTCCACACCTAAGCAACGTTTTATATTCTCCGTGCTTAACTTTATTTTTTTTGGAATATATTCCCTTGAGCAAACATCAATAATTGGTGAAGCAATTTTACCGCCAGCGAGATCTTGGGTTAATTCAATCGCCCGGAGCAGGCCGACAAAAGTCGTTTGCGGCTCAAGATTCTTTTCAAAAAGATCGGAAGACTCTGAATGCAAATTAAGTTCCCTGGCCGTCTTTCTTATTAAAACCGGGTCAAAAGCAGCTGATTCAAAAACTATTGTTCTTGTATCTTGGGTTGCTCCGGACAATTCTCCTCCCATAATACCGGCAATGGCAACCGGTTCTTTTGAGTCGGCAATAACCAAATGGTCAGGGTTTAACTCATACATCCTGCCATCAAGAGCTAAAATTTTTTCATCTGTTTTAGCTTTACGAACAATTATTTTTTTTCCCTTTATTTTTTCATAATCAAAAACATGCATCGGCCTCCCATATTCTAAAAGAACATAATTTGTAATATCGGCTAAATTATTAATAGGCCACAGTCCGGAAGCCAAAAGTCTAGTTTGAAGCCATAAAGGCGAAGGACCGACTCTGACTCCAGTCATTACTATCGCATTATATCTGGGACAAAGCTTTGGCTCTCTAACTTCAACCAATAAAGAAAAGCCGTCAATGATGGATTTAAAATCTGGGTTTGGAACCTTTATACTATCTTTAACGCCCAAGACAGCAGCTGCCTCCCTGGCCAGTCCGATAACAGACATGGCATCAGGGCGATTGGAAGTTATTTCAATTTCCAAATTATAATCGTTTAAATCTAAAATTTCTTCAAGCGGTTTACCAACAGAAAGATCGTTAGGCAATATCATTATTCCGGAATGATCATCACCCAATCCTAACTCTTTTTGCGAACACAACATCCCATTACTTTCAACATCCCTAATTTTTACTTTTTTAATCTTAAAAAGTTTGCCATCAGCATCAACCACTTCAGCTCCTTCGATGGCTAAGGGGACAATTTGACCAACTTGGATATTAGGCGCACCACAAACAACAACTTGTTTTGTTTTTCCCAAATCAACTTCTACAAGATTTAACTTATCAGCATTCGGATGATTTTTAATATCTAAAATCCTGGCAGTAATTATGCCCTTGAATTTAGGCGACACTCTTTCAATTTTATCAATAGTTTGGCTTTTCAAAGAAAATTCTCTAACAAAATCTTCAATTTTTCCATTGAATTTTACATACTCTTTTAGCCAATTGTAGGATATTTTAAGATTCATCTTCGTTAGTTTATAAGTTGATAAGTTAACATGTTTGTTTGCTTATATTCTTTTAAGCCTTAATAAAACGAATATAACCGCTAATTACTTTTAATAATTCAGTATATTGGTTTGATGTTTCCTCAGCTAAATCGTCGTTAATAAATTCCTTTTTGGCAGATTTTTAAAATATTCCTTTTCGTTTCTTCAGCCTCGGCTTTAGAAATAAACATACAACGAATTTTTTCTTGATAAGAATACCTATTACAACCCTCGGCAATATTATAAACTGAATAACTAAACTAAAATTGTTTTAAAAATCTCAAATCATTATTATAAAGCATCCTAATATCAGGAACACTTAATCCGGGCTTCATTAAAAAAACCCTTTCAAGTCCCCAACCAAAAGCAAATCCTGAATATTTATTGGAATTTATTTTTCCCGCTTTCAAGACATTAGGATGAACCATTCCGGCGCCACCGAGTTCAAGCCAGCCGGCTTTACACATCTTACAACCATTCCCCTTGCAAAGATCACAAGAAACGTCAATTTCAAAGCTCGGTTCAGTAAATCTAAAATGAAATGGTCTTAAACGATATTTCCTTTCCGATCCGTAGTAATTCCTAAAAAAATATTCCAACGTCCCTTTTAAATTTGCAATCGTTATATGTTCATCAATCAATAAACCCTCAAACTGATGAAACATTGGCAGATGAGAAACATCAGCTTGCCGCCTGTAACATTTAGAAATATTTATCATTCGTATTGGCAATTTTCCTCTCTCCATCTCTCTAACCTGACCAGACGAAGTATGGGGAGTTAAAACCCTCTTTCCTTTAGGACCGACAGGCTCAGCGTCAATAAAAAAAGTCTCCCACTCGTCTCTGGCCGGATGATCGTGCGGCATATTTAAAGACTCAAAAGCATAATAATCCCATTCAACTTCAGGATAGCGCCTACGGACAAAACCGATTTTTTCAAAAATTTCCGTTATTTCCCTTATAGCATGAGTTACCAGATGAAGATGACCTTGGGGCATTTCAATGCCAGGCAAAGTCACATCCAAAAAATTATCGGATCCAAATGATTCTTCCTTAAGTCTCAATCTTTTTTCTTCAATTAACCGACTGATTTCACTTTTCAATTTATTGGATTCTTGGCCGATTTCTTTTTTTTGCTCTGCTGTAAGATCTTTCAGGCCTCTTAAGACTTTGGTCAGTTCACCGGCCTTTCTGCCCAGATAGCTAATTTCAAGCTGTTCTAAAGCCGGCAAGGAAGAAATTTTAGAAATTTCCTGCAAAAATTTTCCCTTAAGTTGTTTGATCTTCTGGTCCATAAGATTGTCCCTGCTGCTTTTGGCAGGATATGAAAAAAAATTCTAAAAGTGTTAAAATGATTATTAAAGTTAAAATATTCCACCAGCGAAAGAGATTTTGACTTTTTAAAAAAGCCCAAATTAAAATCAAAATTGAAAAAAAAATTGCATGACGGACTGAATTTCTAACCCGATAATAGAGAAGCTGTTTTTTAAAAAAAATTTTCTTTAAAAAATTAGTAAATAAAAAAATCAAGCCGCTGAGCCATAGAAATAAGCTGAAATAAAAAATTAAAAAACCCAAAAATGCTATCTTTTCAGGATCAAAGCGGGAAAGTGTTATCAGCCAAGAAAAAAAAGAAATAACCGTGCTAATTACTATTAAAAAAGTGAATATTCTTGCGCTCATATCAATACAATTATAGCAAAGAAGAAAAATTTTGACAATGAAAAGAATTCATTGCCAATAGAAAATGCGAAACAATACCGGTATCTATTATTCATGAAATATAATTGCCTGATACGACAAAATTTCAATGTCTTTACTATTGTAGCAATCAGCGGGCAACCCGGCTTTTAAACAAAGGCTTTCAAAAAATTGATCAGAATCAGAAAAACTCTCCCAAACTTGCGGCAGATAAGTTGCTCCTCTATTTCCTTTTTTTAATACAACGCCTTTTTTATTTTTTATAATTTCAACAAGAGCGTCGGGCTTTGGCGGAGTTAAGATTGAAATTTCAATTTCAATATCCTTAAACTCTGATTTTGCAAGAGGAAAAAATCTACTGTCTTTAAATGCGGCGGAAATTGCATTTTCATATACAGCCAAAAAAAGCGGCTTAATCGGTTCAAGGCAACCGATACAACCACGCAATCTGCCGTCTTTCTTTAAAGTAACAAAAACTCCCCTCTTCTCAAAAAATTTTTTATTATTTACTTCGGGACGATAAATTACCTTGCCTTTTAAATAATCTCCTATTGCTATTCTGGCAATTTCTAAAAGTTCTTTCTTTTCTTGAACTGTATATTTTTCTTCTTTTTCCATTATACTATGTTAAAAAATCATTTAACTTGACCTGTGTTCGCATATTCCCTTAAAATCACACCATTGGCACATCCTTCCGGGCTTGGGCGGAAATTCGCCTTTTTTAATTTCTTCAATATTATTAATAATTTTTTTTTCGATTGCCTTTAACTCATTATCGGTTCCCAAAAAAGAAATGGTCTTGCCGTTCTCAATATAATAAAAAGAAAGATTTTTAACTTCTTTTTCCAAAATTCGGCTTGCCGCCAATTGATAAATCAAAAGCTGCTCCTTATCTTCCGCTGAAAATTTATTATTTTTGGGTCCTTTCCCTGTTTTATAATCTATAATTTCAATTCCGTCACCAAAAGGATCTATCCTGTCAATTTTGCCTTTTACTGCATATATTTTTCCTTCTTCTTCCAGTTTAAGATTAAAAGGCAGCTCCAAATATTTTGGAAGCGGCAAATTTTTTTCAATTTTTTTATAAAATTCAGTCAAAGCTTTTCTACCTTTCTGCTTATACTCGTCATGTTCTTTGCGACTTTGATACCAGTCGTCAATCCAATTTTTTTCATAAATTTCCAAAAATTCCTCTAAGCTCACAATTGCTTTACTGTCTGCCAGAGGCGGATGCGCCTTCGGCGCATTTTCATGTTTTTTTGTTTTCATGACAACATTGCCGAATAAATCAATCTGCTTTATTTTTTCTCTTTCAATTACCAATTGAAAAAACTGCTGCAAAGTCGCATGAATTGTCTTGCCGAAGGAAAAAGACGCTTTACCGCGGACCGGAACCTTGAAAATATGGGCAAACTGATATTGATAAGGACAGGTTTCAAAAGCTTTAAGCTGGGTAAAAGAAAAACTGGATGGAATAGCTAATGGTTGATGATATTTTTCAGCAACATCAGAATAAATTATTTGTGTTTCTTCGGAAATTAGCTTTTGCCTTTTATCCGGCTTGCAGCTGTCTTTAACTTCAAAGCCTATTTCTTTCAATTCGTTTAGAAAACGAGAAATCTTTTTTCGGCGCACTCCGCCATAATCAGAAGCTGTGCTGAAAAAAAGACCAATCTTAACCCGAGTCATTGCCACATAA
>CAZCCC010000021.1:0-23694 GCA_964497245.1 uncultured Gammaproteobacteria bacterium
ACAGCCGTCAGAATCATTGCCTAACCTTCCGTTATCACAAGTCTCACCCGGCTCAACGATACTGTTGCCGCAGACTGAAAAAGTATTTGTATTTCCTTCCCAAAGGCATCGGGAACTGCAACCGTCGCCGTCTTCAGAATTGCCATCATCACAATCCTCTCCCAGCTCAACAATACCATTGCCACAACAATTAGTTGTAAGAGTCGGACTGCAAGAAGAAGTGCCTTCATTCTGGCAGGCGCCGGTTACTCCGTCTGGCCAATACTGGGAATTAATACCGCTGCAACCGTCACCTGAATTTATATTTCCATCATCACAGTCTTCACCCGGATCAATTACACCATTGCCACAAGTACTTCTTAAATTTGAATAATCAGATGTTTGCTGGCAAGTTGGAGGTATTTCATCAAAATCATGAATATTCAAATAGCCTAAAGAAGGAATATTGGAAAGCAAATCAGCAACATGACAATTTGTTGACTGCCACTGCCAAATAAAGCTTGAAGGAATCAAAGGCTGGCCTTGCGGATCACACGGGTCAGGCGCTGCATAAGCCGAAGCTGAATAATTGTCAATTTCTCCTATGTCCATATAATTCAAATTTGGATTCACATTAACTCTGTCAGGCAAGCACATATTGCTTGAAGTCTTAAATATCCAAGAATGAGAATCAATCTCGCCTAAACCCTGACTCTGGCGCAAAACATCCCTGTAATTAAGCCTACCCAAAGGTTTGCCTTCATTACTTGTTATACTGTCGTGCAAAATTGCGCGGTAATAAGTATTTGGCAAAAGACAATACTGCTGAGGCGGTGGACAATTTTCAAAAGATACTCCGGAATCAAGACACCAACAAAGAGGATCAGCTACATAAGCATTTGCCCAACCATTAATTGTAAGCGGCACTCCACCGTCCATATTTAAAAGAATCGGAGTCGGATCATAATTCAAAAATTGACAAGAACTTTGGTCACTGCATTGATCAAACGGCGAGCATAGCCTGCCATCGTCGCAAACTCCGTATCCCGGTCGGCAATCCGGATTATTCCCACAGGCATAAAGAATCAAGCTGTCTCCGCTACCCCCGGAAGTAATAGTCGAAGAATCCATTGACCGAGAAAATGCCGCTCCGACGCGTGAATTAAGACAAGCAGCCGCGCAGTCAGGCCAGCGTTTAACTACAACCGGTGTTGTTAAGTCAATATGAAGATCGCATATATTTTCATTATATTGATAGGCTCTGCTGTCCAGTCCCGGAACTTTGACATCAACATTAACCCAATCAGTTGGGATAGTATCTCTCCTGGCATAAGTAATTATTTCATTAATTGAATTAAATCTGGATAAAATCGGCGAATCTAGAGGAACTGGATTCTGCGGAGTAGTTTCATTCCATATTGAGGCCCTTGGATCAGCTGAATGATTATTCTCGGTTGGCAAACTCCAATTCCATTGATAGTTATTTGGATTTAAAACCACACATACAATATCTTGATCCCAGCCGCTACCAATATAATTTTGGCAGTCCAAATCTCCTTCTTCACACCCACCATCATATTGAACATAAAGAGTCGTTCTACCCGGCTGACAACTAACACAACCAATATCACCATAATTACTACTGGCCAATGTTTTAAATGTCCAAGCATAAGCGTTTGGAAGAGTTGCAGGATTAGTTGAATAATTCAAGCCGGCCAAAGGATAACCATTTTCACCAATTATTCCATTGGTTAAAATAACTCGGTACCATGTATTGGGCGCAAAATCTTGACTTGGAATTAAATTAAATCCCTTACTTTCTTTTGTACTATAATTCCAAAGAAATATTGACATTTGCCAATTTGAAATATCTACTGACGAGCAAAAATCAGCATTAAAAATTTCATTCGCGTTATTACATATTTGAACAATTATATTATCTGTTGCTTTTCCATCTTGATTCATAACTGTCCAATTCTGTATCTTTTCGGTAAAACTGGCAGAAATTATTGAATTGATATGAACTGCGCCGTCTCTTGGCCATTTTGGCATTGGCGAAGAAAATGCCTTTATGCACGGACCATTTTCTCCACAGTCTGAATCATTAGCACAGGAAATATTTCTGTCCAAGGCACAAACTTTGGCGCAGTCAGGCCGGCGATTACATTCATCAACCACCATTGGTCCATAAGAAAAAGAATTAAACGACCAAATATAAGATGCTTCATTTGCGGTCTGCCCTGAAACACAAAGACAGCTTGAAGGATCGCAGATTAAAGACGGATCAACTTGTTTACAGATATTGTCATTTGGACTGCAGGCTGGAGTAGATGGCTCATTGTCGCAAGGAATTCCTACCTTACATTGGCAAGAAATATCACAATATGAATTAACACCAAGCTTATTTTTACAGACATTTTGATCTGGTTTACATTCAAAGGGATCTGTTGAACACTCAAATTCTCCTTCTTGACAAGTACAACTGCTGTCGCAAAAATAGCCTTGTGGACAAAGCGTATCAGAAGGATCACAGACCGGATAAGGCTGAGTGCTGCATTCAAACTGCGGAGCCTGCCGGCATTCACAAGTAATATCATCGCAAATATAGCCCTGCGGGCATAAAGTGTTGTCCGGCTCGCAGATGCCGATGTCGCGCGAGCAAGGACCGGGTTTCAGGCCGGTGGTAAAAGACCAGAGATAAGAAGTGTCTGTCACAGTTCCAAAACAACTGCCAGCCGGCATACAGCTTCCTTGATATTGGCCGGTCTGGCAACATTCCTGCCCTGGTGGACAAAATCCCGGGCTACACACACCAACCGTAAAATTGAGACTATTGCTGATATTTCCTAAATTATTTTGAACACTGACCGGACCGGTTATGGCGCCGGTAGCAACTCTAGTATTAATTGAGTTGCCGGTTATACCAATATCATCGGTTGTTGAATCAGGATGAAAATTAATTTGGTTTATCCCAATGAAAGAAGAGTCTTCGCCATATATTCTGATAGCACTTCCGGTCGGACCATTATCAGGGACAATAGCGCAAATATTTGGTCTGATTTGGCTTGAATCAACTCTAAATACCGACGGATCAAGACCGGAAGTGTCATTTCTGCCGGTTGAAGTTTCAATTGATATGACATAATCTCCATCACTAATTCCCTGCGGAACTTTTACTATAATTTGTCCGTTACTCCAATATGACTGCTGACATTCTTCAGGAAAATTATATTCAGCTTCAGTTGTTCCAAAATAAATTTTGTCAGTTGCTAAATTGCGGTGACTGCCTAAATTTCCACCGCTAATTGTAACATAAGTGCCGGCTGCTCCGCTTTTAGGGATAAAATCATGAATAATCGGCTGCTGAGCAGAAGGATTAACCTGAAAATTTAATGGGTTACTAAATTCACCGGCTTCTTCAGCTCTAACTCCAACTCGACTAGGACTAACTAGGGCAACATTAAAATTTTCCATAACAGTTCCACCTTCTGATATGCTGGTTGGGCCGCCGCTAGCCGGAACTGTCGCAAAATAAACCCTTGAACTGTCGGTAAAATTCAAACCATAAGCCTTAACCGGATCGCCGAATTCTCCTTGCGGACTTAAAGTATTAATATTTTCAATTTTACAAAGACCGGGACGAACAATTGAATTAACTTCAAAATCAGCAATCAAAGGACCGAAATCGTCATCAGTTTGATCTGACAGCAATCCCGAAACCACTCTAATTGGTCCGGAAACAGCACCGGCAGGAACCTCAACAATTATCCGGTTGTTAGTCCAAGATGAATCGCAATTTGGATTAACTTCACCGGCCAATCTTGCCTCTACATCACCGTTGTTTCCTTTAAACCAAACTTCACCCCGAGATTGTCCAAAATTAAGGCCGCCAATAGTAACCAAATTGCCAACTGCTCCGTTATTTTCCAAAATCCAATAAATAATCGGTCTGTTTTCGCAAAGGCAGCTGTCTGGATTGCAATAATTTGAATAACATAAGTTGTCAGAAGGCGTTAAACAAACCAAAGGATCGGAATCTCCTAAATCGCAATTTGCACCAGCACAAGCAAGGCAATTTGCTCCGCCGCAGTCTATGCCTTCTTCATCGGCATCCATTACTCCATTACAGCAATGGCCGGCTACAATGTTGTAATCTTTTATTTTTGAAGAATGATTATTATTCGGATCAACAGCCGATACTGTTACTCTAACCTGATCACCAATATTAAATGCAGCTGTATCCCAATCGTCAGAATAAATTGGCTGACTGAAATCAGTAATCAAAAATGGTCCTCCTATTTGGCCTGATTCCTCTGAAGTAATATTACTGTAAAAAAAGTTTACTTGTGCACTTGCTGAATCCTGATCAGTAACGTATGCCTCAATTCTGCTTTGTTGGCTTTGGCATATCTGATTTGTTGTAATATGTATATTGGGATAATAAGTAAGATATGAAATACAGCCCGGATGTGATGTGTCAGGATGACATGATCCAAAGCAACCGTTTCCTTGGCAAGTTCTATAATGAGGACAACTGCCGGATGTAAAACAATATTCGGTACTACCCGGTGGACTGCATTCTTGACAAACACCTGTTGTCTCTCCAAGCTGGTTAATTATAAAACTAGCTATGGCAAAAGAAAAAAGAATTATCACCAGGCCAATTGCCGCATTTTGCAGAATTTTTTTGGCATTTTCTATTTTTTCCGCACTGCCTGCCGAAGTCATCCAAACATAGCCGCCGTAAATTATTATTATCAAGGCAATAATCCCTAAAAATCCCAAGATTACCCGCACAATATTCATTGCCGTAATTCTGATATCCTGAGTTGAGAGTCCGGTAGCCTGGCCATATTCAATTCCGGTATCCAAAGCCAAAACAGCTGATGAAGCCAAAAGGCTTCCAGCCAAAATACCAACTAGCATCAGAATAATTATTTTTGCTTTACGTGGTTTACTCATTTATATAATGTTTTTTTAGGCTTATTACTCTGGATCCTGAAATGAATTCAGGATGACAAAGATGTGCTTTTTTTCCTAAACTTGTTACTCTTAACCTGTCTGCCGGCAGGCAGTGATCTGACATCTCCCAATCATCCAATAAGTCTTTAAATCCCGCGCTCTTTTTTCTTGTTTAAGGGATTTCTCCCTACGGTCGAAATGACAGAGAAATGCTTTCAGTCAACTCGCCCGATTATTCTATCTAAAATTACGATTAACCATCTGCCCGCAAACTGAAGCTTCCCAATCAATTTTACTTAATGGTTCCCCATTACAACAATAAGGTCTGGGATCGCCTGTTGCGGTTACACCACAACAACCGCTTCCACCAATATAAGGATCACAAATATTAATACTTGGCCCTTCTCCGGGAACATAACAATTCTGATAAATATCTCTTACCCCTGAAGCAACTTCAGCGCTATATTGAGTTGCCTCCAAAAACGGGGTATGCCTGATTTGAGCAACAGTCCTGTTTGAATAGCCGTCAGGCAGGCTGCAAATTCCTCCATTGCCGCATTCAACAGGATTTGTTGGATCACATTCACGATGACGGAATTCTTCATTAAGACAGACGCTTATATCTTGGCCGTAATTTGCTATCCACCAACCAACAGGCCTTGAAGTTTCGTCGTATAAGCTTACATATCTTTTGGTGTCACAATTCTGGCTGCTGCATTCTGTATCTCTTGAGCAATATTCCTGCGGACCGCCGGTATTTACGCAATAAAATATTCCGCTGTTATTTACATCAAGGCATTCCTGTCCGGCGGAACAATCATTATCATTAGTACAGGTACATTTTCCATCTCTGTATCCCCAGCCCGGTTTCACAGTACTGCTTTGTAAAAGTTTATTAAAGGTTGAATTAATCGGGCTGATTAAACTTTGGCCAATACCCAAAACCGCCGGAGAAACTCCTAAAATTTTTGGCGCTTCAATATCAATTCTGTTATTTATATGAAATGACCATGTCAAATCATCTCCATGACTGCTTGAAGGGTTATTAAGATTATAAGGAAAAACTGTGGCTGAATTATTTTTTCCTGCTTGGATATGGCCGCTGCTGTTTCCATCAAAAGAATTAAACGCCAAATCAACTATTCCGCCCGGAGGATTGCCAGCTTTCATATAATAAATATTTCTTGGACTGTTTGTTTTACCACAAAAATTATTAATACATTCTTCTGTCATTGTACCGTCTTCATACCTTAATCCGGCGCATTGATTAGGATCAGTACAGGCTGAGCCTAAAAACGGAGTATTTATTGTCACTTTATACTTTACATAATCCAAATTCGGATTAATTGGCAGGCAAAAAATCGGATCGCCGCAGGAATTATATGGAACATCTTGACAGGGCTGCAAGGAAACAAATTCAACTGTCCGATACTGATTGCTTAAAATAAATGTTCCGGCAATGTATTCATTATCATCAAACGTACCGTCGCCATTCAAATCAGCTTGAACAGTGATATGATCAAAATCTCCTTGCTTTAAACTTCCCGCTCCGGCTATTCCTGCTACTAAACCGGTGCAATAGTTGCCGGTGCAGGAAAAATCCTTTTGCGTTTCAACTACGCCTGAAGCATAAACTGGCATCACCGGCTCGCTGAAATCCATTCTAATTATTACATTCCTTGGCTCATCACACTTATCTCTACACGTGACTGAAGCTGATTCGTCTAGTCCGCCAGACATTGGCGTAATCTGCGCCCAATCTCCATCTGAAGAAATATTAACAAAATTACCAAAAACTCCTGCTTGTTCAACTGTTAAACTAACAGTGTTAGGAATGGTGGCAGACGCTAAAATATTCGGGCTCTGCAGGCTATTAATTTTTGCGGAAATTTTGTCTCTTAAAGTATTTCGTCCGCCAGTAGTCCCAGGATCCCCGGCAATTGGTATTTCATTTTCCGCCGGATTAGGCTTGCTTTCAGCAACAAACCAATACACTTTATCAGAAACCTGCAACCGGTCGGCATTGGTTTGCGGTCTTAATCTAATAGTAAATTGTTTACCGGAGTACTCCCCTAATTGACCATCAGGAAAAATTACTGCAAGGCCATAACCCAAATCAGCCCTTCTGGTAGCAGGGTCTATTGTACTACTTGCGGAAAAATAATCAGCTGGTGCGGTAAAACCAGCACCCGGCCAAACAGTTGTTAAATTTCCACCGCCGGTAATTGTTACCGTTAAGATTCCTTCATGTGTCCCTGAATAACTTCCTTGAAGCAAAACATCCAAGCCCGACCCTTCAAATGCCTCACCTAAAGAAAGGTCGGCTGAGGCCTGTTGGGCGATTCTTGGCTGTTTTGTTATTGTAATTTGACCCGTAGCTTGAATACCGGCAGCTGAAGAATATGAATCCGGCGTATTATCCGGAGCAGGAAAAACATCATTAAGTGTTGGCGGAATCAAATCAAGGGCTGTGCCAATCTCAAAATCCCAGCTGAAATAGTTATTTACTCCGGGAAAGGCCGACTCTTGGGTATCAAGCCTGATCAAATTATTGGTTAATTTGGTAGTGTAGTAATGTTTATTTGCGCTGTCGCCTAAAGGTACAATTGGTCGAAAAACATAAGTTTTTCCATCTGAACTGGTAACATTTACCTGGTCAGCAGCCAAAGTGCCGGTTTCTTCACCTTCAGAGCGCTTGAAAATCCTTACATTTGGCTTTTCTTCAGATATTGCAATGGTTCCGGAACATGGAGAAGGAGAAGAACACTCATCAGAAGCTCCGGAAATTATGGTTCCTGCTATTATTTTTTCCTTAAAGGTGACAATTATAGAAGTGTCGCGAGGGACATCTTTGGCAAAAGGAACAGGATATACGCTTTCAATAATTCCTCCGCCCAAATGATAGCAGTTTTCACAGCCTTCTGGCGGCGGCGGTCCTGGCGGTATTGAAGGGATTATTCCCGATCCTTCAAGCATCCTGATAATAAAGCTTACTATGGCAAAGGAAAAAAAGATTATTGCCAGGCCAATTGCCGCATTTTGCAGAATTTTTTTGGCTTGATCTATTTTTTCCGGATTGCCTGCCGAAGTCATCCAGACATAGCCGCCATAAATTATTATTATCAAGGCGATAATCCCGACAAAGCCCAAAATTACCCTGACAATTTTCATAATTGTCACTCTGATATCTTGGGTGGTTAAACCGGTATAAGCGCCATATTCAAGACCGGTGTCCAAAGCCAATGCCGACCAAGCAGAGGCAAAAAATAAAACTACCAGCGTCAAAAAAACTATGGTAGTTTTAAAATGGAGCAGTCCCGAAAAATTAAATGATTTTTGTCTTTTCATAATTTTAACTCCTTAAAAAATTTATAACTTAAAAATATTATTAATATTATCTCCTTTCAAAATTTCCGGTTCTCTAAAGCAAAATAAGCCTGAATAAAATTATTCGGGCTTGTTTTGACTTAAAGCTTCTTTTGTTAATTGACTTACAACACTGCCATCGGCTTTATTACCCAATTCTTTCATTACTAATCCGATTACTTTTCCCATATCCACAAAATCCTTGGCATCTATTTTTTTAATAACTTCCAAAACTTTTTGTTTTACCTGCTCTTTGTCCATTTCCGGAGGAAGATAGCGGGAGATTATTTCAATTTCCTGGTTTTCTTTTTGAGCCAAATCGTTACGGCCTCCCTGCTGGTAAAGATTGGATGCGTCTTTTCTTTTTTTAACCTCGCTCCTTAAAACTTTAATTACATCTTCTTCACTCAAATCCTGCCGATTTTTAGCAATTGAAGCGTTAATTAAAATACTCTTTAACTGACGTAAGGTTAAAGTCATTAATTCATTTTTCTCCTTAAATGCCTTGCTGAAATCTTGTTCAATTTGTACTAAAATCCCCATTTTTAGTATTTTTTATTGTATGTTTTTTCGTCTTTAAGTTTGCCAATTTTTATTAAATACTCTCTTTTGGCGTTGATTTCGTTTCGCCGTAAGGCATCTTTTCGTGATTGATTCTTATTTTTAGGCTTGTCATGAAACCTAATTTTCCTTGATTGAATTAAGCGTCCGCTTTGTTGTAATTTCTTATGAAATCTGCGAAGAAGACTTTCAAACGTTTCGCTTTTCTTTCTTTTTACTTCTGCCACCTGAACTCACCTCCTTTTTTATGGTGTTAAATAATTAAAAATAAACTATAATTTATTAATTTAAAATATCCGACTTTATACTTCTATAATACTAACTTATTAAAAATAAGTCAACAGATATTCTAAATATTTTGATTGATATTCAATTTTTTCTTCAATTCCAAGCAAGTTTTATTAAAATCAATGATTTCCTGTACTCCGCTCTCCATATCGCGAACCAATATTGTACCATCCATCACTTCTTTCTGCCCTAAAATTAATGCATATCTGACACCAAACTTATTAGCCAGCTCAAGCTGCGATTTTAAACTGTCTTTAGTAAAATTTTCTACTGCTTTGATTTCAGCCTTACGAAGCTGCTCAAATAAAGCTAAAGCTTTTATTTTAGCTTGATCGCCTATTTGCGCCAAAAAAACTTCGGGGGCTTTTTCTTTGGGAATTTCTATCTCCTTTTGGCGGAGTTGACTTATTGTTCTTTCAATTCCAATAGACATTCCGATTGCCGGCGTCGGACGGCCGCCTAAGAGTTCAATGAGTTTATCATAACGGCCGCCGCCGCCTAAAGCGCTTTGAGAACCTTGATCTTCCTCCGAAGGCCAAATCTCAAAAACCGTTTTAGTATAATAATCAAGGCCGCGGACTAAATATGGATTTAACTTATAAGAGATACTAAGTTCATCAAGATATTCAACAACTTTCATAAAATGGCTCTTGCAATCTTCACAAACCCAGTCAAGAATTTGAGGCGCTTCGTTTTTAATAAACTGACATGAAGGCTTTTTGCAATCCAAAAGGCGTAAAGGATTTTTAGTCAAACGGTTTTTACAATCTTCACAAAGCAATTTTCTCTTGCTCCGATAATAAGAAACCAACTCTTGGATATAAGTCTTGCGGCAGTCTGGACAACCAATAGTGTTAATCTGAATACTTATTTTGTTGAGGCCTATCTCTTTAAAAAAATTACTGACAATCATAATTATCTGAGCATCAATTACCGGAATTTCATCTCCTATCACCTCAAAGCCAAATTGATGAAATTGCCTTTGTCTTCCCGACTGCGGCTTTTCCCGCCGAAACATTGGCCCCCAATAATACATTTTTACAGGTTGAGGCAGATTGCTCATACCATGATTAATATACGCTCGACAGACTGATGCTGTAGCCTCTGGTCTTAAAACAACTGTTCCGTCGCTGTGATCAGTAAAACTAAACATTTCTTTTTCCACAATATCGGTCTGCTTGCCGATAGAACGGATAAAAAGAACAGCCTCTTCCAAAATTGGCGGATCAATTCTTTTAAAATCGTAGCTTTCGGAAAAATTTTCAACTATTTTCTTTAAAAACCGCCAATAATGCTGATCAGACGGCAAAATATCTTTAAATCCTCTAAGAAGTTTTGGATATTTATCCTGTTTGGTTACCGATTTCTTTATTTTTATTTGTTTGGAATCTGTTTTTTTAGCCTTAAGGTTTTCCTTTTTTTTAGCCATATTTTTATTCTAAATTATAAGGTAATTTAAACAAAACTAAGCCAACTCTATCCAGAGGCCAACCTCTAAATAGCGTCCGGCCGACTATATTATTTTTTTTAACCGGCCCAAATGCCCTGGAATCAAGACTTGCTGTCCTGTTGTCTCCTAAAAGATAGTATTCATCAGAATCCAATTCAATTTCAATATCTCCGAAAGTTTTCATCGCCGGCAAAAGATAGGCCTCATTTAAAATCTGCCCTTTTGGGTTTTCTTGACTGAATATGTGTATTTTGCCTTCGCTGATTATTATTTTTTCCTGCGGCAAACCAATTACTCTTTTGATAAAATGTTGTTTTGTTTCAAGAGGATAACGAAAAACAACCACATCACCTCTTTGCGGCTCGCTGAACCGGTAAGTAATTTCATCAATTATTAAATATTCGTGATCATAGAAATTCGGCTCCATTGAAGCGCCTTTTACGTAAAAAGGTTTTATTAAAAAATAACGAACCGGAATTATAATCGCCAAAGAAATTACCACTACCTTAAAAATTTCCCAAAAAAAGATAAAGGCCTGTCTGCCGAAAGACAAATTTCCTTGAAATTCATAATGATTTTGATTCTTTTTAAATAATCCCATAAATAATTGTTTTTTTATTCTTAAATTTTAATTCTAAATTTTAATTACTATTTATCATCAAAAAATCTTCTATAACCTGTCGGGATAATTGGTAATTATTCCATCAATACCCAGATCTTTCAAATATTCGATCTTTCTTCTGTTGTTAACGGTCCAGGCGCAAATCTTGATTCCTTTTTTCTTAAAAACTTCCACTTTTCTTTTATTCAAGAGCAGATGATTTATACATAAAAAATCAGCTCCGGCGCGGTAAACCAACCAGCGAATATAATACATTGTAAAAGGCAGAAACAAAATTGCCAAAAAATCCAAGGCAAACCAAAAAGAAAAAGAATTAACCGAGCGAAAAATCAAAGCTGTGGTAATATCCGGCTCAAGACGTTCCGCCACCCTGATATCACCGGCATGGTTGGACGATATCATCACGTCTTTAAAATCAATTTTATAATCCCTCAGAGTTTGAATAACTATTTGAGAGCTTCCTCTGACTTTCAACTCAATATCCATTCCGACTTTATTGCCAATAACTTCTAGTACTTCTCCCAAGGTAGGAATAGTTTCTTTCCCTTTTATTTCAATTTTTTTTAATTCTGTCAAATTCAACTTTCTTATCCTCAAGTATTTTTTTGCAAGTCTTTTAAGACTTTTATCATGAACCACTACCGGATGAAGATCTTTTGTAATTTGGATATCAAATTCAACCATATCAACTCCAAACTCCAAAGCTTTTTTAAAAGAAGAAATTGTATTTTCCGGAGCATAAGCCTTAGCTCCGCGATGACCAATTTTCAACATATAATCTATTTTTTTTATTAATGGTCAATTTTTCAAATTAATCTTACTCAACCTGCAAAAAATTATTCCAAGAGTTTGGATTCTTGACCGGTTGGATAAGCGGTTTAACCAAGTCCCGACTGACACAAAATTTAACGTCTACACTAATCACCTCTGAATATCATGGATAACCAAGTGGATTACTCTTATTATACAAAAAGAAAGCGCTATGCAGGGTTCACGGTGCACTCATGAATGACGCTTTCAGTGCATGCCCTATAAAAATATTACTTTTGAAATATACCACGAATAATAAAATCTTTCAAGTTAGGAAATTAATTCATTTATATAATTTATTCTAGCAAATATAGCCAAAGATTGATTTTATAGCGTATTTATGGCAAAATTATAAAGCATTAAATTTAGATTATAATGATTGAAAAATTTGACTCGGATCCTTTTGACATTGAAAAGAAACAAAATGACTCCGAAATAAAACCGAAGAAAAAAATTAGACTAATTGGCAGACTATCTATTTATCTGCTGATAGTTTTAGTTATGCTGGTAATATCTTTAAGCGTCGGTATAATATCTTCGGGAGAAAATTTGTCTAAAGTCTTTGGAGATATTGGGATATGGGGTCAAATAAAACATTTGGTGGGAAGCGAGGATAGGAAACTAAAAGGCGAAGATGATGACCGAATCAATATCTTACTTCTAGGAATAGGCGGAATAGGACACGATGGACCTTTTTTGTCTGATACTATGATGTTAGTAAGCTTCAAGCCTTCAACCGGAAAAGTTGGACTTATTTCCATTCCCCGCGACCTTTTAGTCCAAATCCCGGGATATGGCTGGTGGAAAATAAACCATGCCAATGCTTTCGGCGAAGTAAAAAATTCCGGAAAGGGTGGAGAATTAGCTTCAACCGTAGTGAGCCAAAGTTTTGATATACCTGTTCATTACTATGTTAGGGTTGATTTTGAAGGTTTTAAAAAAATAATTGATGATTTGGGCGGAATTGAAGTTGAAGTGGATAATTTGCTAAGCGATTATCGCTACCCTGTGCAGGGGAAAGAAACTGCTACAACGACTGAAAGATATGAACATCTTCATATTGAGCCAGGCAATGTCTATATGGATGGTAATCTTGCCTTAAAATACGTCCGTTCACGCTATGCACTGGGAATAGAAGGATCGGATTTTGCCAGAAGCAGACGCCAACAAAAAGTTTTAATGGCGGTTAAAAAAAAGGGGTTATCTTTCTCAACATTGATAAACCCCTATAAAGTGAGTCAAGTAATGGATACTCTGAGTCAAAATATAGCCACTAATGTTGAAATTTGGGAAATGATTAGATTTTTTAATCTTGGTAAAAATTTGGAAGAAAAAGATATAGTACGTGAAGTGTTTACTGATGATAGGGACGGCTTACTTTATCCTTCAATCACTGAAAACGGCGCTTTTGTTCTGCTGCCCAGAGCCGGAGATTTTTCGGAAATGCAAACGGTCGTGAAAAATATTTTCGGTGACAAAGAAGAAATTGCAAAAGAAAAGCCAAAGAGAATCCAAATTCAAAATGGCACAAAAATAAACGGGCTTGCGCTTAGAACTTCACAATATCTAAAAAATCTGAATTATCAAATTATAGAAATTGGAAACGCCCCGACTCAAGATTATCAAAAAACGGTAATCTACGACCTTGATAATGAAGAACCAACTGAAACGACAAAAAATTTAGCAGAACTCTTGGGAGCAGAAATAGCGCCGGCTGTTCCGGCATGGATGAAAGATTCTACTTCAATTAGTGAACAGGCTGACATACTGATAATACTGGGAAAAGACCGTGAAAATATTTGATTACCTTAAACGAATAAAATATTGTTTATTTAATTAATTTTTTTAATATAAAAATGCCAAAAGTGGTAATTATCGGCCGAATAAACGTCGGCAAATCATCATTATTTAACCGGTTAACTGAGACCGGCAAAGCTTTGATTTCACCCGTTGAAGGAACTACCCGCGATTATAATATCGGAGAGGTAAGATGGCGTAAAAAAGTTTTTCAAATCATTGATACCGGCGGAGTCAATATTGAAAATTTAAAAAACAGCATAAAAGCCCTGCTGCCGGGTAAAAAAAATATTCAAAAAATAAAAACGGAAATTATCGAAAAAGAAATCATAAAGCAAACAAAAAATGCTTTGGAGGAAGCAGATCTAATAATGATGGTGGTTGATGGCAAAACAGGCCTGATGCCTGAAGATAAAGAACTGGCCTTGATTCTAAAAAAACTTAAAAAACCTTTAATATTGGCCTGCAACAAAATTGATAGACAAAAATTTTCTGATCGGATTCCTGAATTTTATAAACTTGGCCTCGGACAACCTTGGCCGGTTTCAGCAGTTAATGGAAGCGGCACCGGTGATTTTTTAGATGTGTTGATTAAATTGCTTAAATGGCAAAAAGGAAGACCCAAAAAAGAAATTTCCGAAAAAAAAATTAAAGTGGTAATGATTGGAAAACCAAATGTCGGCAAATCTTCACTGGTAAACAAAATGATTGGACAGCAACGAGTAATTGTTTCACCAATTGCTCAAACTACCCGAGAACCGCAAGATACGGAAATAATCTATAAAGGAGAAAAAATAATTTTAATTGATACTGCCGGACTGAGAAAAAAATCAAAAATAGAACGCGGATTGGAGAAAATGGCAACAAAAAAAACTGCCAAAATGATGAAGTCGGCAGATATCGTCTTATTTATAACAGAAGCTGATAGAACTTTAGTGAGACAAGACAGTCACCTGGCAGGGCTTTTGAAAATTTCCGGTCCAGGAATAATAATAGTCGCAAATAAATGGGATTTAATTTCAGAAAAAGACAATAAAATAGACGTTGACATAAAAAAATATTATGGTCAGAACTTCCCCTATATTTCTTTTTCTCCTATAATTTTTATTTCTGCCAAAACCGGCAGAAATGTTGAAAAAATATTTGATTTGATTTTAGAAGTACAAAAAGAAAGGGAAAAAGAAATCCCTGAACAAGAATTAAGAGAGATCTTAAAAAAGCTGGTTAAGCATCATCATCCAGCAAAAGCAAGCGGGCAAAAAAAACCCTATATCTATGCCATAAAACAAACAAAAAATGCTCCGCCTGAGTTTACCGTCTTTGTTGGTGCAAAGCAGTCAATTCATTTTTCTTACTTGCGTTTTATTGAAAATCAAATCAGACAAAATTTCGGCTTTTTAGGCGTTCCAATTATAATGAAAGTAAAAAGTCTAAGAGACTAAAATATGAAATTAGTAATTGGCTTGGGCAACCCAGGAAAAAAATACGAAGAGACTTGGCATAATCTCGGATTTTTAGCCGTTGATGAAATAAAAAATAAAGAACCGGAAATTTTTTGTGATTTTAAAATAAACAAAAAGTTCAAATCTGAAATTTGTGAAAATCAAGTTGCTGTTGAAAAAATAATTTTGGCCAAACCTCAAACCTTTATGAATCAATCCGGACAGGCAGCAAAAATAATTTTTGACTTCTATAAAATAAATCCAAAAGACCTTTGGGTTATCCACGACGACATTGATCTTACTTTGGGTAGAATAAGGATTTCACACAGTTCATCAGCAGGCGGACATAAAGGAGTTCAATCAATTATTGACTGTTTAGGGACCAAAGACTTTATCAGATTTCGGCTGGGAATTCAAAAAGAACCGCCAATTGAAATTCCTTCGGAAGCCTATGTCTTGCAAAAAATAGATAAACAAAGTAAGATTATTGTTGACGAAACAATACAAAAAACTATTTCAGCGATTGAAGTAGCTTTAACTCAAGGGATATTGGAAGCAATGAACGAATTCAATTAAGAGTCTAAAACTAAAATCAACATAGCGCATTATTGCGCTTTTTATTTTGTAAAAAATATTAACCCTTTAATTCTACACTTCAGATTATAATAAAACTCCGCAGGTATGGTTAAAATTAAAATCAATAGAGTTTTCAACTAAAAATTTCTGGGTAGAAAAGCTACTGACAACTAATTAACAAAAAAACTTCCAGAAACCTGCTTACCAGCGTAAGACACCCAGCGTAATAAAACGAAAGGCAGCTTAGCTTTCTGGCTACTGACCAAGCTAGGAGGGGTAGCTTGATTATTTGCCACTGGCACGCAGGGTACTGAAAGCTTTCTAAATAGTGAATTACCTTATCATAAATTAAAAAAAATGTCAATGAAAGACGACCAACTTAAATTTTGGCTGGGATTTAACCAGGTTCCAACACTAGGCCCAATTCGTTTTAAAAAAATTTTAGATTATTTTGATAATTTGGGAAATGCCTGGAAAGCTCCATTCAATGAATTTATTAAGGCTGGAATTGAGAGTAAAATTGTGCAAAACATCATAAACGGGAGAAAAAATATTAACCCCGATGATGAATTGCAAAATTTAAAGAGAATAAAAGCAAAAGCGGTTGCAATATTTGATAATGATTACCCTAAACTGCTAAAAGAAATTTATGCTCCTCCTCCCCTATTATATTACTTGGGGCAAAACGATTTAAATAATGATTTCCTATTGGCAGTGGTTGGAACCAGAAAAATCAGCGGATATGGCAAACAGACAACAGAACAAATTATAAAAGAGCTTACCTGTGCGGGACTGACCATTGTCTCGGGACTGGCCTTGGGAATTGATGCCTGTGCCCAACATACCACCATCGACTGCGGCGGAAAAACCATTGCTGTTTTAGGTTCCGGAATAGACAAAATCTACCCCTCTTCAAACCGCAAGCTGGCTGAAATGATTATTGAATCTGGCGGAGCAATAATTTCCGAATTTCCACCAGGCACCCCTCCCTATAAATCAAACTTCCCTCAAAGAAACCGAATTATTTCCGGACTAAGTCTGGGAACGCTGGTAATTGAAGCCGGCCAAAAATCAGGCGCTCTAATAACTGCAAGATATGCCCTTGATCAAAATCGCGAAGTTTTTGCCGTTCCCGGAAATATTTTCAGCGCCAATTGTTTCGGGCCAAACGAACTGATAAAAAGAGGGGCCAGGGTTGCAACCTGTGCTTTTGATATTCTACAAATTTTAAATCTGGAGCAAGCTGATGATTACAAAACAACAAAACAGGCAATCCCGGAAAGTAAAACAGAAGAAATCCTGATTGAAATACTACAAAATGAGGCTGTTCATATTGACAAAATCGCTCAATACGCTAGACTTGATATCAGTGTTGTCAATTCAACTCTATCAATTATGGAAATGAAAGGCATTATAAAAAATTTAGGAAATCAAAGATATATAAAGGCGAGATAAACCCATAAATTAACTATGAAACAACAAGACAAAATTTATTTTTTATTGGCTCTTTTCATCGGATCTCTTTTGGCGGCTAACTTTCTAGGAGCTAAAATTACCGCTTTTGATCTGCCAATTGTAATTTCCAGTCTTTTAAATTTAATTTTTTGGCCATTGATTTTCATCTTTAACTTGATTGCTTCACCGCTTTCTGACTATTCGCTTTTTACCAATCCATTTTTAAATTATAAATTCTTCAATACCGTCCATGTATCGGTCGGAATTTTAACTGTTCCGGTAATGTTTTTAATAACCGATATGGTTGAAGAAGTATTGGGCCGAGAAATTGCCAAAAAATTTGTCAATTCGGCAATTGCGGTAATGATTTTTGTTTTAGTTATAACGGCTCTGTCAGTCTGGCTGCCGGCTGACCAAAGCCGTCAGTATTTTTCCCAAGAGGCTTATTCCAATATATTTTCAGTGACAATCAGAATGAGCATCGCTTCAATCATCGCTTTTATTCTCGCCCAATACCACGATATCTGGGCATTTAATTTTTGGAAAAATAAAACCAAGGGCAAAATGCTTTGGTTCAGAAATAACGCTTCAACAATAATTTCCCAGCTGATTGACTCAACCGTATTTATGTTTATTGCTTTTTATGGCTTAACGCCAAAATTCAATACTCTATATATAATATCCTTAATAATACCTTACTGGCTTTTTAAAATATTATTTGCCTTGATTGACACGCCTTTCTGCTACATCGGGGTAAAATGGCTTAGAAAAAACGATGGCTAAAAACTTTCAAAATTATTTTGAAGCGGTAAGATACCTGGAAACAATCCATAATTTAGCGCAGGATGATTATTATCTAAAAAAATCAGGAAGGACGATTTTTTTAAAACGCCTGAGATATTTCCTAAACCAAATAGGTAACCCCCAGAAAAATCTAAAATTTATCCATATTGGAGGCACTTCGGGCAAAGGCTCGGTTGCTAATATGATTCATTCAATACTCACTGAAGCCGGCTTTAAGGCCGGACTTTACACTTCACCTTATCCCACAACTTCAATTGAAAAAATAAAAATTGGAAAACTTCTGATAGACCCTGATGAATTTACGGCAATCGTTGAATCATTAAAACCAATAATTGATAAAACCTATTTAGAGTCACCCTATGGCCGACCTTCCTATTTTGAAATATTCACAACAATCGCCTTTATTTATTTTAAAAAACAAAAATGCGATTATGCAGTTATTGAAGTTGGGCTGGGCGGCCGATATGACGCAACGAATGTAATTCCCTCTCCGGCAATAACCATAATAAATAAAATAGGCTATGATCATACCGATGTTTTAGGCAAAAGCCTGCTGGGAATTGCCAAAGAAAAATCAGCAATCATCAAGCCAAAAACTATCTTTTTCACTACTTCCAAAAACAGCAAAAAAATTATTGGGATATTCAAAAAAGATTGCAAAAAAAATAAAGCGGAATTCAATTTGGTAAGACCAAAAAAAACCACCTATATTACAGATTTGATGGGCATTCATCAGCAAGAAAATGCCAACTTGGCAGAAGAAGCTTGCAAAAAATTAGGTATAGGAAAAAAAGAAATTAGGGCCGGTCTAAAAAAAACAAAAATGTCTTGCCGGACAGAAATAATCCAAAGAAAGCCAATAGTAATTTTGGACGGAGCGCATAATGTTTCAAAAATGAAAACAACGGCCGAAACGATAAGAAATTTGACATACCAAAAATTATATATTATTATTGCCCTGACTAATGACCGAAATGCCTGGGAAATATTTAAAGAGATTATACCTTTGGCAGACTGCATTTTTATAACTCGCTTCCAAAGCACGGGAAAAAAATGCTACTCACCATTAAAAATACTAAAAAAAATAAACAGCATAAACTCTAAAAATCAAAAAAAACCGAAAAAAATTTTTTTGGATCCAGGTATGGCTTTGAAAAAAGCTTTAAAAACTGCCGGTCCTAAAGATCTAGTATTAATAACCGGTTCATTTTACTTGGCCGGAGAACTAAGAAAATACTGGCGAAGCGAATACAAAGTATTAAAAGAGCGAAAAATCTAATTTTTAAAACACTCTGACATAATATTAAAATTCTAACTCAGATTGGACACTCGCTCTACGTCGCCAATAAACCATAAAAAATTAAGAAATCATTAAACCACTAAAATATGAAAAATTTAGTTATTGTTGAATCACCTACAAAAGCAAAAACAATTTCAAAATTCCTTGGCCGCGACTACAAAATTGAATCTTCTTTTGGCCATATCCGCGACCTGCCGAAATCAAAACTTGGTGTAGATATTGAAAATAATTTTGCACCACAATACGCCATACCTGCCAAGGCCAAAAAAAGAAGCAATGAACTAAAAAAACTCGCTGAAAAAGCTGAGAATATCTACTTTGCTACTGACGAAGACCGCGAAGGAGAAGCAATCTCCTGGCACTTGGTTGAAATATTTAAAACTCCAAAAGATAAAGTAAAGAGAATTGTTTTTCATGAAATTACCGAAGAGGCAATAAAAAATGCGCTAAAAAATCCCAGAAATATTGATTTGAATTTGGTTAATGCCCAACAGGCCAGAAGGATTTTAGACAGACTGGTTGGTTATCAGCTTTCTCCTCTGCTTTGGAAAAAAGTCACCCGAGGGCTTTCAGCCGGAAGAGTCCAGTCGGTTGCTGTCAGATTAATTGTTGAACGAGAACGGGAAATCCAAGCTTTCAAGTCCAAAGAGTATTGGAGTATTGAATCAATTTTCCGTCCAGATAAAACTAAATCCGGCCAAAAATCAATTGAGTTTGAAGCTAGACTAAACGAGATAGATGGAAAAACAATTGAAAAGTTTGGGATAGAAAATAAAGAACAAGCCGAAAAAATATTAAACGAACTAAAAGGCGCAGAATATCAAATTACCGGCTCTGAAAAAAAACAAACAAAAAAGTCTCCCCTGCCCCCTTTTACAACTTCAACATTACAACAAACAGCCAATAACCGGCTGGGATTTTCAGCCAAACAAACAATGATGCTTGCCCAACAGCTTTACGAAGGAATTGAACTGGGAAATTCAGGTGCAGTTGGTTTAATTACCTATATGAGGACTGATTCTCTTAATTTATCCGATAAATTTTTAACGGAAGTGCAAAACTATATCATTGAAAAATTCGGAAAAAATTATACAAATGGAATTAAAAAGTATAAAGCCAAATCAAAAATGGCACAGGAAGCCCACGAAGCAATCAGACCGACTGATGCTTCAAATGATCCGGAATCAATAAAAGAATATTTGGATGAACGCCAGTATAAATTATATAAACTGATTTGGCAAAGAGCATTGGCCAGCCAAATGAGCGAAGCAGTTATAGATAATACAAAAATAGATATCAGCGCCGTCGGAACTTCTTATATGTTCAGAACAAATGGATCAATTATCAAATTTGACGGATTTCTTAAAATATATCCAACCGCTACAAAAGAAAATATACTGCCCGATCTGGAGAAAAAAGACAAACTAAACCTAGTTTCAATTATACCAAACCAGCATTTTACTCAACCGCCGGCGCGATATTCCGAAGCAACGCTTGTCAAAGCCTTGGAAGAATATGGAATTGGCAGACCTTCCACATACGCACCGACAATTTCAACAATCCAAGACAGAAATTATGTTGAGAAAGAGGACAAAAAGCTGAAGCCGACTGAAATCGGGACACTGGTTAATGATTTATTAGTTAAACATTTTCCAAAAATAGTGGATTACCAATTTACGGCTAACCTTGAAAACGACCTTGATCAAATCGCTGAAGGAAAAATAAAATGGCAGCCGGTAATCCATGAATTCTGGGGTCCATTCAAAAAAAATCTTGAAGATAAAGAAAAAGAATTGGATAAAAAAGAAATAACCGAAGAAAGTACTGATGAAATCTGCCAAAATTGTGGGAAAGAAATGGTGATTAAAATCGGCAGATTCGGAAAATTTTTAGCTTGCAGCGGCTATCCTGAATGCAAAAATACTAAACCTCTAGATTCGGAAGGGAAAGAACAGCAGACTCCGCAAGAAACCGGCGAAAATTGCCCTGAATGTGAAAGTCCCCTAGTCAAAAGAAAAGGTCGCTTCGGTGAATTTATCGGCTGCTCCAATTATCCCAAATGCAAATATATTAAAAAAGGAACCGGTCAAGAATTTGGCAGTTGCCCTCAATGCAAAAAAGGAAAAATAGTCGGTAAACGTTCTCGGCGCGGTTTCTTTTATGCCTGCAATCAATACCCTGACTGCAAGTATGCTCTATGGGGCAAGCCGGTAATTGAAGAAGGTAAGACAGAACCGGAAAAATGTCCTGATTGCCAATCGATACTAGTCTATAGTGCAAAAAATGTTGTTAAATGTAGCAATAAAGAATGTAAATACCAAAAATAATTAAAACAAAAAAATTCCGCTGCCGCGGAATTTTTTTAATGATTAAAAATTTCAAAATCAAATTAATGCTCCAATAGAATAAGCAACTACTGACAACGATAGATATACGGGAATAACCAGTGTTGCCGTTAAAACCATAAAAGTACGTGAAATATCAAAATCCATATCTCCCGGCTGTGCTTGCATTTGAGCTGACTGACAATCCTGGGGAGAACATTGTTGTATTTCTTTTTCCATATTTTTGTTTTTGTTTTAATTTCGGCTAAAGCCGATTTTTATTAATATTTTATTTTAAAAGAACAAAAAACTCGGTAGACGACCGAGTAGCAAAAACATTTTCAAATTTTTAATTCAGAATAAGAGATATTACATTAAATTGTAAATTTTTCTCTTTAGGTAAAATCTGAAAAGGAATTTTAATTTTTTTGTTTTTGTTTTCTCGCCCGCGTATTATCTTGGGGCTATTTAAAAAGATAGGAGTTTTTCCTACCTCATACAAACAGTATAGCATGCCTAGAAAAAAAAGTCAATGGCAAAATTTGAATTTGACTGATATTTAAAAGTGAAAAGCAATGAAAAACAAAAATGCGGCTGAAAGAGAGTTAGACCCCGAAACCTTGTTAATGTTAGGGTTCTCCTTTCAAGCCGCAAATATATAATATCAAAGACATAAGAATAAAACAAGCTTTAAAAAAAGAGGCGGCAAAATGGCATTTTATTGCTTATCCATTTTGCCGCCAAAAAAACTGGCTTATTTACCATTCTGGAACGGAGCCACCCATTGGCGATTTCGGTCAAGACGGAGCCACCGTGATTGTGATGTGGAGTATTCCCCTGCTTGCCTCGGGTTTGCGAAGCCCGATTGAGGCAGTTGTTGCTCATAAAAGGGCATAGAAAGGACGCGCTTGTGGCTAAAAGGCCACGAATAAAAATTACACTAATATGAAAAAAATGTCAACTCAATGTATTAAATAAAAAACTCTTATTATATAAAATAGACATTAAAGAAAACACCCCATAAATTCCATAGGGTGTTTTCCGGTTTCTAGGATTATAACCTAACATTAACAAAGACATATTAGCACAAGATTGAATTTTTGTCAATATTAATTTATAATTTAATTAATGAAAGAAAAAACAAAAAAAATTACTCTTACTGCTATTGGCATTTTTTTTATTACCTTTGGTATATTTGCAATGGATTTCAGCATATACCGCAGCAATTGGGGTTGGGTGTTATGGCTTTGCTATTGGGGAATGATAATTATCGGATTTGGCATATTAACTAAAAATTCTTACCTTATTTTAAGCCAGCTAAACATGCTGGCTATACCTTTGATTTTTTGGAATATTGATTTCTTTTATTTTTTAATAAAAAAAAAAAGTCTTTGGGGAATCAGCGACTATTTTTTTTCGGAAATGATGAAGGCTGCAAGATTTATAAGTCTTGAACACATCTTTTTAATTCCTTTATCTATTTTTGCTCTTTATTTTATTAAAATAAAAAGGACTGATGCTTGGAAATTAAGTATTATCCAAACAATTATATTTTTTACTTTGAGTCGTTTTTTTACTAATCAAAATGATAATGTTAATTTTGTCTTTTATTCACCAATTTCAATTATTCCAACTAATTCTTGGTATTTACTAAAGTGGTTTATAATTAGTAATATGGCAATTTTACTAACAAACTTTTTAATAATAAAAATTCCCGGAATAAAAAATTTTTCCCAAACTAAAATTACTTTTAATAAACTAAATAATTAACAACAATAAATATAATAATATTAAGATAAATTTTTTAAGCCAGTATCAACAAATAAAATAATAAATATAAAATACTCAAAATACTTAAACTTAATTTTTTAGAAAAATTTGATTAAAATAAAAAAATATAATAACTTAGTTTCCAGAATCTAACGCAACAGCGTTATTAATTAGTTCATTAAATACTT
>CAZCCC010000022.1:0-21783 GCA_964497245.1 uncultured Gammaproteobacteria bacterium
AAATTTCTTCAATCTGGCTGCATAGATTTTGACATTCTGAAATAATTGGATCAGTAATCTCGCTTATTGTTTGACCTTTAAAGCACCCCGTTAAAGTAAAACTTAAAGTCAAAGCCAGTAACAGTAAAAATGTTTTTTTCATAGTTTTAATTTTATTAATAATTATTTTAATGATTAATTTTTTCTTGATGGTTAAATTATAACTAATTTTATTGAATAAATCAATTGTTTAATAATAAATGGCTTGACGATGATAATTTGATCATATATAATAAAAAACATAAAGTATATCAATAAAGATTGATTAAATATGAAACCAAATTGCTGTAGAAATAATAAATTCAAAAACGAACTTTTTGAAACTGAAAAATTTTTAAAAATAATTTCTGAAGAAAACCGGCTAAAAATACTCTGTATTTTAAAAAGCGGCAAAAAATGCGTTTGTGAAATCTGGCAGTACCTTGATCTTACCCAAAATCTAACTTCTCACCACCTTAAAGTACTAAAAAACTTCAACCTTATCTCTTCAAAAAAAGAAGGGCTAAAGGTTTACTATTCCCTAAATAAAAAAACAATAAATAAATACTCTGCCTTGCTAAATAAATTATTTGATTAAAACTATGAAAATTGAAGTTTTAGGCTCAGGTTGTCCAACCTGTAAAAAATTATTTGAAATCACAAAACAAGCAGTGAACGAACTTGGAATAAAAGCGGAAATTGAATACATTAATGATATCCAAAAAATAATTGAAATGAACGTATTGTCCGCTCCGATTTTGGCAATTGACGGCAAAGCGGTAATAGCCGGATTTCTTCCCGGAATAGAAAAAATAAAAGAAGAAATAAAAAAAGCGTCAAAAATGTAACTTTGGCTGTAAATAATCGGCTTGTCTAGAAATAGCTTAATTTTAACTTATGAATACCTTTAAAAAAGAAAAAAACATTTTCATCTTAATAACCGGATTATTCCTACTTTTTTATTTTATGCCGATGGAATCAACTTTATTTAACGGCGCTATTTTTTCCGGCCTAAGATTGTTAAATGATTATGCTAAACAGCATGTGCTAACCTGCTTAGTGCCGGCATTTTTTATTGCCGGAGCAATTTCAGTTTTTGTTAAAAAAGACTTTATCCTCAGATATTTAGGAAGACAGACTAAAAAAATTATTTCCTACTCGCTGGCCTCGGTTTCGGGCGCGGTTTTAGCTGTCTGTTCATGCACCATATTGCCAATATTTGCCGGAATTAGAAAAAGGGGTGCGGGTCTGGGACCGGCTATAACTTTTCTTTTTTCCGGACCGGCAATCAATATTGCAGCGATATTTTTAACCTTATCGGTACTGGGATTAAATATCGGACTAGCAAGAATTGCTTCGGCAATTATTTTATCAATTCTAGTCGGCTTATCCATGCATATTATATTCAGAGAAAAAGCAGAAACTGGCGATCTATTTTCTGAAGAAAATAAACAAACCTCTTACAACCCGAGTCTTGTCCTAATTTTTATGTTAACCATGGTGTCAGTATTGATAGTTAACGGGTTGTCAATTAATATTATTTTAAAATATTTTTTAATGATTGGCTTATCAACAATGGCAGCTGTAATTGCCATGTCAAAATTTCAAAAAGAAACCAACAAAGAATGGCTGAAGGAAACTTGGCATTTTATTAAAACGCTTTTGCCGGTTTTATTCATCGGCGTATTTATAGCCGGCTTTATTATGCCTTTTCTGCCGCAGGAATTGATAGAAAGGCTGGTTGGTTCTAATTCTATTGTAAGCAACCTGGTTGCTGCAATTTTCGGCGCTTTTATGTATTTTTCCACTCTTACTGAAATTCCAATCCTGCAGGCTTTAATTGCCAAAGGCATGGACAAAGGCCCTGCCCTGTCCCTGCTTTTAGCCGGACCGTCTTTAAGCCTGCCTAATATGCTGGTAATTAGAAAAGTTTTAGGCAATACCAAAACAGCCACTTATATTTTATTAGTGATTTTTTATTCAACAGCTGCCGGATTCATATTCGGCCTTTTTAATTAAAACTTATGAAAAAGTACCCACTAATAATCCTTCTTGCCGCTATTACGATTTTCCTTTCAGGATGCCTTGAAAATGAATCTAAAAATTTATCGCCAAACAAAATTAAAAAAAATGAAAACCCGGCTAAAATCAATATAACAGCCAAAAGTGACAGGACTGTCTACAGTTCTTATGAAAAAATAATACTGGATATCAATATAACAAGTGATAAAGAATTAGATGATATTTTGGTTTCAGCCAAAGGAATAAGCGCTTTTGGTAAAAATTATTTTGATAAAAACCAATCAATTAGCTTTACAAAACAAAAAAATCAAAATATAAGATTAATTGAGACTCTACCTTCCTGCAACAGTTGTTCGGGCTTAAGGCCGGGAAACTATAAAATTAACATATTAGTAACAAATCAAGGAGAAATTTTAAATCAAAGCAGTATTAATGTGACTATTAAACAATAATTTTTTATGAAAAAATCAATTTTTACAATCTGCATAATCTTATTTCTGGCAATTTTTTTGTCTGCTTGCCAGCAGCAAACGGATAAACCTTTAGTGTTGGAAGATAAAAATTTAATGTCAATTGCCTCCCAAAAAGCGGAGAAGATTGAAGTGGTCCATTTCCACGCCACTCAACAGTGTTGGTCTTGTACCACGGTCGGCCAATACGCGCTAAAAACAATAAAAGAAAAATTTCCTGAAGAATACAAAAACGGAAAAATCATATTTAAAGATATAAACGGTGAATTGCCTCAAAACAGGGACTTGGTTAATAAATACCGAGCCGGAGGTTCATCTTTGTTTGTCAATGCCATAATAGATGGAAAAGACAACATTGAAGAAGACATTACGGTCTGGCGTTTGGTTTCAAACGAAGCCCAGTTCATTTCTTATTTTCAAAATAAGCTTAACAAACTTTTAGGCTCATAAAAATGGATTACATAAACTTTTTAATTGACAACTATAATATTCCCGTTTTAACTGCTTTTTTGCTCGGTATATTAACCTCCATCAGTCCTTGCCCATTGGCGACAAATATTACCGCCATTGCTTATATTTCAAAAGAAATTAAAACCGCCAAACGTACTTTATTAAATGGCCTATTTTATACTTTGGGTCGCGGAGTAAGCTATAGTGTTTTGGCTACTTTAATTTATTTCGGCTTGTCGTCTTTTCAAGTTTCCAGAATTTTTCAGGGTTGGGGCGATAAGGTTTTAGGACCTGTTTTAATCGCTATTGGCTTGCTGATGCTTGGTTTTTTCAAAATAAATATCGGGGGCAATAATGAAAAAATGGAAAAATTAAAAAAATGGCTTACTCAAAAAGGTTATGCCGGATCTTTTCTTTTGGGAATTCTTTTTGCCTTAGCCTTTTGCCCCTACAGCGGAGTTTTATTCTTCGGTGCATTGATTCCGCTTACTCTTAAATCAACCGAGGGTTTATTGCTTCCACCAATATTTGCTATTGGTACAGGATTACCGGTAATCATTTTTTCTTTTCTAATCGCTTTTTCAATACAAAAATTAAGCCAAGCTTTTAAGATTGTTCAAAGAATTGAAAAAATCATGCGCTACACAATAGCAATTATTTTTTTAGGGACAGGAATTTATTATTTGCAATATTTGGTTAAATATTTAATCAGCTTATGAGAAATAAAATTATTTTATCAATATTTTTATTATTCGCAACCTTTTTTGGTTTTTTAATTTTTAATGATAAAGGACAAGAAGAAAAAGAAGAAATAGAAAATTTTTTGCAATTTAATGAATCATCAAAACCAATAAAAATCGCAGTCTGTAAAACCTACCATCAAATCGCGGAAAAATTAGATTCCTCCCAATATGAAGTTGTAAAAACTTCTTCAACAGCTCAAAGCATCTCTCTTCTAAAAAACGGGGTTGTGGACATGATTATTTCCGGCCGGACTTTAAAACCGGGCGAACAAGCATCCGATCAGCTGATAATAAAAGACGGCTATTCTTTTTTAAGCGACAAAGAAACAACATTATATTCAGATGATTTAAAAAAATATAAAATTTTTACCGATCTGGAAGCTGAAAAAATTAAAAAAATATTTCCGGTCAACGAAATAATTGAAGTTAATGACATATATAGCCATCTTGGTCAAGGAATATTAATCACCTCTTGGGAAAATACCGATTATTCAAGAGCTCAAATAGTCCATTTGCTGGAAAAAAACGGCCAAAGAGTAACTTTATCCCGACGACCGACTGTCTACTGTCATGATTCCTGCAAAAATGAAGCGACTAAAAATTTGGTTTACTTATTGGCCGAAAAATAGTAAAATACAACTAATAATTAACTTGATTTTATTATGAAAAAAATATTAATTTTATTTTTTATTTTGTTCGCCTTATTTTTTGGTTCACGTAGTGTTTTTGCCGCTGAAAAAACAACTATTTATTTTTTCTGGGGACAAGGCTGTCCTCATTGCGACACTGAAAAAATATTTTTAGCTGAAATGGAAAAAAAATATCCCGAACTGGAGATTAAAAGTTTTGAAACTTGGTATAACCAAGAAAATGCAAAACTTTTTCAAAAAATGACTGAAGCCTACGGTATTCAAGCCCAAGGAGTACCGGCAACGTTCATCGGCAATTACAGTCCCATTATCGGCTATGCCGGCTACATGGCAAAAGAAATTGAGGACAAAATCGCTTATTGTGTAAAAAAAGGCTGTCCTGATCCGGCAGTTGTTGCAGGAATTATAGAGCCAAAAGAAAAAATTGCGGTTCTGCCAAAAGATCAAAAAACTGAAGAAAAAATAATTGATGCAAATTCAGAGGCTGAGGAATATATTGAAAAAATAAATAAAAACAATGATGAAATACTGGAAGACAATAAAATTGTTGAAGAACCAAAAAAAGAAATAAAAAACGGTTTTTGTCTCCACTTTTTTTACAGGCATGATTGCCCTCAATGCTTGAATGCAATTATGTTTATTGATGTCTTGGAAAAAAAATACGGCATTGATATTAAAAGATACAATATCAATTCAGAAGAGGGCAAACTTATCTACCAGATGTCAAAAGAAAAATACGGACTGACAACCGGTGCATACCCAATAGTGTTTATTGGAGAAAAATACCTTATCGGTGAAAAAGCAATCAGTAATTATTTAGAAAAGGAAATTATTTTTTGCCAAAAAAATACATGCCCCTGCCCGCTGGACAACATAAAAGGATCTACTCCTTTTTTACCTCAATCAAAGGATATAACCCCTGACACTCAAAGTAAGGTTAATTTGCCAATTATAGGAGAAATTGATTTCTCAGCAACTCCCCTTTTCTTTACAACCGCAATTATTGCTTTTGTTGACGGCTTTAATCCTTGCTCTTTATGGCTGATAACTTTTCTTTTGGGAATTGTAATTTATTCCGGATCAAAAAAGAAAATATTTTTAGTTGGCGC
The DNA here is from genome assembly GCA_964497245.1 of uncultured Gammaproteobacteria bacterium. Lineage (GTDB taxonomy): Bacteria > Patescibacteriota > Patescibacteriia > Buchananbacterales > UBA6539 > CAZCCC01. The sequence goes on from CAZCCC010000022.1 coordinate 5,463, forward strand.
AACTTTTCTTTTGGTGACCGGTACAGCTTACGCCCTTTTTATGATAGGGTTGCTTAATGTTTTTTTATATATCGGCTATCTAAAATGGATTCGGATTGTTGTTGCCCTAATGGCCTTGATTTTTGCAGCTGTCAATATTAAAGATTACTTCTGGTACAAAAAAGGTTTATCTTTTACTATTTCAGATAAATACAAACCAAAGCTTTTTAAAAACGTCCGCAACATAATGAAGGGCGATAAATCAACTTTGGCAATGATCTTTGGAACAGCAGTAATGGCTTTGGGAGTGGTTTTAGTTGAACTCCCCTGCACTGCAGGATTTCCGGTTATTTGGACCAATATCATCGCCCAACACCACACACAAGCAATAGCTTATATTTTTCTTTTAGCCTTATACATGATTATATATCTTTTTGACGAAGTAATCGTTCTAGTAGCTGCCACTATCACTTTAAAAGCCAGCCGTTTTGAAGAAAAACATGGCCGAATTCTAAAACTTATTGGTGGAATGATTATGCTGACACTGGCGCTGGTTATGCTTATTAATCCCGACTTAATGAATAACATCAGCAGTTCATTATTAACTTTTGCCGTTGCTTTAATGGCAACATTTGCAATAATATTTATCCACCGCTGGATACTTCCAAAATTCGGCATTAAAATAGGTACTGAAAAAAATTTGGTTCAACCTGAAACCAATGAACCTGCTGAAAATCAATCCAACAACCAATCTAACGATTAAAACAATTAAAAAATTAGTATGGAAAATCTACCAGAAAATTTACTTTATAATAAAGACTATTCGTGGGTGAAAATAGAAGAAGATATCGCCACTTTCGGACTGGTTAAGCCTGCAGCAGACAGGGTAAAAGAGTTTGTTTTCATTAAATTACCCAAAAACGGACAAAAATTAAAGCAAGGAGAAACCTATACTTCCCTTGAAGCGCTTAAGTGGAGCGGGCATCTCTCCAGCCCATTGTCCGGAGAAATAATTGGAGTAAATGACGATCTTTTTGAGGAACCAAAAACAATCAACCAAGATCCTTATGGTAATGGCTGGATTATAAAAATAAAACTATCAGATCCAAAAGAAAAAGAGGAACTGCTGTCAAATACTCAAGTAGAAAATTGGTTGAATGAAAAAATAAAATAATTAACAAAGAAATCAATCAAATTATGAAAAAAAATAAATATATTTTTCTTTTTCTTGCTCTTGTTCTTACAAGCGGTTGCCTGTCAGATGCAAAAAGCCAAGAAAAAGAATCCTTTACAATAATCGGGAATAAAGGAACAACTGAAATTAAAACGACTATTCATTTCTTTTGGGGGCAAGGCTGTCCATATTGCGAGAAAGAAAAGCTGTTTTTGGAAGAAATGAAAAGAAAATATCCAGAACTGGAAATCAAATCCTATGAAGCCTGGTCAAATCCGGCCAACGCGAAATTCCTTCAAGATTTAGGCAAGGCTTACGGCATAAAAATTCAAGGAGTACCGGTGACTTTTATCGGCGACTTCAAGCCGATTGTCGGATTTTCAGAAAATATGAAGCAAGACATAGAAAATAAAATAAAAAATTGCATTGAAAAAAAATGCATTGACCCAAAATCTAAAATATAAATTATGAAAATTTTGATAATCGGGGGCGGTACGGCCGGAAGCGAAGTTGCTTGGCGCCTCCGCCGACTAAACAAAGAAGTTGAAATTGTTATTTTGGAAAAAGGCAAACATACTCAATATTCTCCCTGCGCCCTGCCTTATTTAATCAGCGGCAAAATAAAAAATATCGATGATATTATTTTATTTGACCAAAATTTTTATAATTACAATAAAATTGATTTACAACTCGGGGCTGATGTAAAAGATATAGACAGCGGCAAACAACTGGTCAAATACATAAAAAATAGCAAAGCAAAAACAATTAACTATGATTATTTGGTTTTAGCCAATGGTCTCAGCTTTAATCCTTTGCTCATTCCCGGACTGGAAGACTGCCACTATTTCAAACTAAAAAGCCTTGAAGACGCCGTGGCAATTAAAAAAGCCGTTAAAAAAAATGATAAGGCATTAATCATCGGCGCCGGCTACATCGGAGTTGAGTTGGCTGAAGCTTTGTCCTGCTTAGGATTAAAAGTGACTATAGCTGAAGGTAAAAACCATTTACTGCCGGCTGTTTTTGATAAAAAAATGGCAGAAAAAATTTCAGAAGAAATAGAAAAAAAGAGAGTAAAAATAATTATTGAAGCTAAGATAGAAAAAATTTTAAAAAAGGAAGCTCAGATAAACGGCAAAAAAATAAAATACGATCACCTTTTTGTCTGCTGCGGACTGAGCGCCGATAAAAGCATGGCTTTAAAAGCCGGGGTTAAATGCGACAAAGGAATAATTACTGACGATTTTGGCAAAACCAGTGACAAAAAGATTTTTGCCGCCGGCGATTTGGCTGAATCAATAAATTTAATTGACGGCAAAAAAACCCTAAGCCAGCTTGCCACAACTGCCGTCAGACAAGCAAATGTTTTGGCGCAAAACATATTAGGCGGAAATAAAAAAAATGAAATGGTTTTGAACACCAGCATTTCAAAATTTGGCGATTTAATTTTCGGCGCCAGCGGAGTAAGCCAAAAATACTGCCAAGATAACGGCATTGCCGCTGAATCGGCTTTTTATGAAGGCAAAACCAAAGCTGAATATTATCCAGACGCTAAAAAAATTCTAACAAAAATTATTGCTTTGCCAAACGGTGAAATTATCGGCTGCCAAATCGCCGGCTACAAAGATATTGCCGGCCGGCTTAATATGGCGGCGCTGGCAATAAAACAAAAATTAACGCTTGAAGAATTGATTGCCAGCGAAACATGCTACAACCCGGCCATAGCCCCGATTTTTGACCCATTGCTTTTAGCCGCCGAAATATGCCTAAAAAAAATAAAAGCCAAACATGAATCTTCCTGACTGGTTGGAAATAAAACCTTTCAACCGTAAAAAATACTCAGAAACTCTCAAGCTGATAAATGACTTCAAACTGAATACCGTATGTTTATCCGCTAATTGTCCAAATCGTTATGAATGCTTCTGCTCAGGTACGGCGACTTTCATGATCCTTGGGGATATCTGCACCAGAAACTGCCGCTATTGCAATATCAAGCAGGGAAAACCGCTGCCACCTGACGAAAAAGAGCCGCAAAGAATATCGCAAGCAGTAAAAAAAATGAATTTAAAATATGCTGTAATCACCTGCGTTACCAGAGATGATTTGGCTGACGGCGGAGCAGAACAATTTTGCAAAGTCGTAAAGGAAATTAAAAAAACAAGCCCAGCCTGCAAAATTGAACTGCTGATTTCCGATCTTAAAGGCAATTGGCCGGCTTTAAAAAAAATAATCATTTCCGGCCCTTGCGTCATTAATCACAACATTGAGACTGTTAGAGAACTTTTTCCCTCTCTTAGACGGCAAGGAAACTACGATCTATCTTTACTCTTGCTAAAAAAAACAAAAAAATTAGATTTAAACATAAAAACCAAATCCGGTATAATTTTAGGGCTTGGTGAAACAAAAGAACAAATCATTAATACCTTCAATGACTTAAGATTAGTCGGCTGCAATTTTTTGACAATCGGCCAATATCTGCAGCCCAGCCCCAACCATGCGCCGGTAAAAAAATATTGGCAGCCGGCTGAATTCAGCGATCTGCAAAAAATAGCTGAATCATTGGGTTTTGAAAAAGTAAACGCCGGACCGCTGGTAAGAAGTTCTTATAATGCTTGGAAAAATACTATTTAATTTTAACTTAATACAAATTTCTAATGAAAAAAATCAGAATTCTAAAATCAATAAAAGACAGGGGCGCAATGCAGATGGCAATTGATGAAGCAATTTTGATTTCAAGAATAAAAGGACTTGTTCCCAATACTTTAAGATTCTTCAGCTGGGAGCCGTCGGCAGTTACAATCGGATTTTTTCAAAGCTTAAAACAAGAAGTTGATATTTCTGCGGCAAAAAAAAACGGCGTTGACATTATCCGAAGATATACCGGAGGCGGCGCGGTCTTTCATGAACATGAGCTTACTTATTCTCTTGCAATTTCCGAAAATGACGCGCCAAAAGGCATAATTGAATCTTACCAGTATATCTGCTCGGGCATAGTTGAAAGCCTGAAGCTGATTGGTTTGGAAGCGGAATTCAAGCCAATAAACGACATAATAGTAAACGGGAAAAAAATATCCGGTAGCGCTCAAACCAGAAAGAACGGCATAATTTTGCAGCACGGAACAATCATAATTGACGTTGATGTGGAAAAAATGTTTTCTCTGCTTAAAGTTCCTGACGAAAAGATAAAAGACAAGATGATAGCAAGCGTCAAAGATCGTGTCACCTCGCTGAATAACGAACTCAAACCAAATTTAAATCAATCAGAATTGGAAAAAACTTTTGAGCAAGGATTTAGCACCGCCTTGGATACTGAATTAATTTCCGAAGACTTAACTCCCGAAGAAATAAAAACAGCTGAAAAATTACATAAAGAAAAATATAATACAAAAGAATGGAATTATTGGCGGTAAAAAAATGAAAAAAATAGACTATAAAGTAAGCGGCGGTAAGCTGCTTCGCCTCCAAATTGACATTGAGGAAAACATAATAATAAACATCAAAATAAACGGGGATTTTTTCGTCTATCCGGAAGAGTCAATTTCTGAAATTGAAAAATTTTTAATCGGAAAAAATGTTTTTGAAATAGACGGTTTGCTACAGGATTTTTTAAATAGAAAAAAAATTGAAATAATCGGATTTTTACCAAAAGACTTAAAACAAGCTTTGTCTGTTTACAACGAAATTACATAATTTATAAATTATCCTGATTCTGTAAATTAAAACAGCCTCTGATAGAGGCTTATTTTATACAAAATATATTGCTTAAATGCCGAAACAAAAAGATAAGAATACACCACTAGAAATTTTGTCGGAGCGATTACACAATCGCCTCCAAATTTTCAGAAAGTCTTGAATGGTCGGGCTGGGGAGACTCGAACTCCCGACCTCATGCACCCCATGCATGCGCGCTAGCCAACTGCGCTACAGCCCGATATAATTTTTATATTTAATTAAAACCACAGAACCTCACTTTAAATTGGCTAAGATTTTGGCTGAAAGAAAACCGGCCGTGTCAGACAATTAAACTCTTAAAGCATTGTTGACGCTTTAAAGTTAAAGTGGCTGTATTTGACCTTTGGGTTCGCAGGCTCCCGACCGCAGTCAGTACCAATTTAGAATCCCTACTCTCAAAGGTTGTCCCAAAACTTATACCAACCATAAAAGTGAAGTTCATTTTTATCGTATCATGGCAAAAATCCGATGTCAATTTAAAAAAATCGGAAACTTTTCCGATTTTTTTATTTATGAAATTACTTTTTTTTCTTTTTCACTTTAGGTGGATTTTTTGCTTTAACCTTTTCCTTTTCTTTAATTATTTTAACTTTACTTGTTTTTTTAACTATTTTTGCTTCTTCTTTTTCTTCATGATTATCTGGCTTTTCTTGGGCAGCTAATATCTTTATAATCCGATCAAGTTTAAAATTAACCTGTTCAAACTGCTCCTTGGTAATTGAAAACCCGAAAGGCTTTTGATTATTGGAAGAAAAACGACTCTCTGTCCGAGCTTGACGATTGAAACCACCTTCTTTTTTATTATTAAAACACTCACTGCAAAAAACCGGCTTTTCTCCTGTCGGTTTAAACGGCACTTCGCAATTTCGGCCACAGGCTGAACAAATTGTTGAATGCATTTGTGACTTTGAACCAAAACTGCCTCTATTACCTCTATCAAATCTATTTTTACTAAAATCTCTGTCTGATCTATTGTCGCGATTAAATTTTCCCATATATTCATTTAATATTAAATCTAAATAAAGTCTACATCTTAAAACAAAAAATAGCAAGGTAGGCTACAATTAATCATTAATAACCAAAAATAAAAAGCCCGAAAGTATAAACTCAGGGCTTGAGGAAAAGAACGGATAAATTAAAGGTTAGAATTGTGTTCCTCTATAATACTTGCAAGTTGTTCTATTTGATCAGGAGAAATCGCCTGATCTTTGTCGCACAATGCTTCTTCGGGCTTGAAATGCGATTCAACCATGACCACATCCGGAAGATACCTAAGTCCATTTTTTAAGTCTTCAAGAACCAAATTATTCCGGCCGGCCATATGGGATGGATCCAAACAAACCGGCACCCAGCTGCGATCATGAAGTTCGCGAATCCAAGAAAAATTCGGATGAAACCGATGAGGATCATGCTGGTCTACTTTTTGCAGGCCGCGAACGCAAAAGATCAGTTTGTTATTTCCTGAAGGCGCGCTTTTGACTTTATCAAGATTACCGTCAGTATCCCAATACATCGGCCCATACAATACAAAGCCGGCTAAATCCATGACTTCATCAACCCTTGTCATGCCCAAACCATGTTTTAGCATAACAACGAAATCCAACTGCTGGCCAAGTTTTTCCAAAAGACGATAATTGCCGACATTACGGGCACCAACCCATAAAACAATATCGCCTTTGAAGTGTGTCCGATCGCGGAGCTTGCGGACAATATCAACATCCGGACTTTCAATTACTTCGGTCCAAACCGATTCAACTCCATTGGCTTGACAAACCCTGAAAAAATCTTCCAATCCATCTGAGCCAAAACCGCGAAATGCTTCGGCGCGCGAGCGGGGCTTGCGCCAGCCGCCGCGGACATGTTTAATGCCGGCTTTAAGAAGCATTTCAACTGTTTTTGACATGTACTTGTCAATCGCACATGGACCAGATACCAAAAGACATGGGTTGCCCGGACCGATTTTGGCACTCCCTATTTCCAATATGTGGTGTTCCCTATCGCCGTTCATTGCAGCACTTACTTTTGAAGGAGACACCCGAACAACTCTTTCAACCCCTTCCATCTCAAAAAGATATTCCGGCAAACTGCTTGCAGCTGTTGTGCCGTCTTTCAAGTAAACTTCAACTGCCACAAAACGTGATCCTTCTTCAGTGTGAATTTCAGGATTAAGCCCATAGCGCCTTGCCTTTTGCATAACCGCGTCTGTATGGGCATGTTCCTTTGGAATTCCAGGCGACATATGTACAATCATGATAATCTCCTTTTCTGTTTGGGTTTTTACCATCCAGTATATTTCTTACAAGCTAACTCTTTTACTATTTTTAACAAGCTTAAATAATATCTATTTCTTTTTAAAGAACAAAAAATAAAATGGCCATTGAATTGCTCAGTGGCCAGCTTGTTATTCAAATTAATTTTATTTTACAATAACAAACTGGCCAGACCATCTACCCAAAAAAATTTATAAAAGATATCGACTATAAAACAAGCTTTGCCCACTTCTTTTGCAAGTTGAGACGAGGTTAAATTTTTAAGATTTCTCATACTTTTTTTTAATCACCAAAAAAGTAGTTGTGTTAAACGGATCATGATGCATTCCGTATTCAAGAATTGGAAGATTATATATTTTTGCCGCCTCTTGCGATGCCAAAGTGGCAGTAGTTTCGGGCAATTCTTTGTCTGCAATTTTTTTAACGCACAAGGCGGTATCATCGCTGTCCAAACCCTCAATTAATTTTATTTGCGGATATTTTTCGGCAAAAGTTCTTTTGCACTGACTTACTGCCTGTGGATGTCCAAAAACTTCTTTTATTTCATTAACACTTTTTATTTCAGATCCGGCAATTAAACATTGTAAAATTTCCATTCCATAAATTACCAAAACCTCAAAATCATATTTAGACATGGCATGCATGGAAGAAACATAAGCTCCGGAACCGGAATTAGCCATGGCAAAAACCCCTCTGTCAGTCTGGCCATCAACAACCGCTTTAATTACATTTTCAGCCTCAACTAAATACTTAAAATCAATCATTTTAAGATCTATTCCTAAATCTTCTGCCAGCCTGATTGCCGATTCATGTGTAAAACAACCGGCAATTCCATGAACGCCTACGGTAACTTTGCCTTTATCAGTTGGAAAAATATCATTAGCATTCTTAATCTTATATTGAACATTGAGCTTTGGCTTCATTGATATCTTTTTATGAAAAGAAAAAATTTTTTGGGTTGAGTCAATAAACCAGCGCTCAATCCATTGGCGAATCCTCTGCCTTTCAAGTTCGGGCAATTTTTGAATTTCTTGATTTTGTTTACTTACTTTTTCTTCAATCTGTTCATTGGTTAAATGATTCAATTTTTTAAAAGCCTTGGCTGCAGTTGTGGTAATATCACCACAAGCGCCAATTATTAAATCTTGTCTCAACCATTCAGCAGAACTATTTATTGAATGAATATAAGAACTAAATAATGTATTGGAAGCCGGAACCGCCCACTCCATTATTTTTTCCATATCCGGCACTTCCTGGCCACAGTCTTTTGAATATTGAACAATCAAAGCATCAATTACTATGGTCAACATCTCCGGCATTGAAAGAACAATTCCCATCATAAAATCGTGTTCGTCTTCGCTTTTAGCCTGCAAAAAACTGACACCTTGTTGTTTTAAAAAATCCAAAATCTGTTTAGCTTTAGGATGCTTAATTAATTTATTATCAATATTAACAATGACCCACTTTTGTCCATTAAGGGGAACTCGCGGACCATTTAAAGGATGTAAAGAAAGAAAAGCGGCGCCTGTCGTTTTGACAATTTCTGAAAGGCGCCGCTTAATTGAGCAGATATCTATGACTAATTGGTCAGACCTAAGCCTAACACCATCTAAAACAGCCGGCATCTCATCGCGAGGTATGCTTAACCAAATAATATCAGCTTGCCAGGCTTTATTTATTTCCTCTTTAAGACTGTCTCTGCCGATTTCAACAACCGAACCAAGCTGCTTAAGCAAAGGAATTAATAAGTTTTTACCCATGTCACCATGAGCACCGATGATTGCATTAGTCATAGATTTTTTGTTTTAGCTGTTAGTCATCAAAAGGCCAAGAGTCACTTGGAGGAAATCCTCCACTATTCTGTCCTGAGTTAAACAACTGATAAGCTCGCGAAACAACCTTGGCTCCGTGTTTGGTTAAACCGCCAAAAAATACCATAGGCGGACAGCCGAATTCATGAACACATTTTAAACCGGTTTTTTTTAAAGCGGCTTTAGTTGTCACGCACATATCGGCTTGACCGTCATTAACCATTTCAGCGGCAGCACCATTGCTAGTTGCTTCAATCCAAGAACAATGAGGATTTTGCAAAAACAAATTGTTTAAAAGAGGCTTAGGCGAAGCATGACTGGCAAGTTTGGTTATATTAGGAGGCAATATGCAGTCTTTGACAATATTTCCAAAATCCTGGCTTTTTAAGCGTTTTGGCCGAACTGCCAATTGCATATGATCCAATGGCATTACTTCTTGAACCCAAAACATCAGTGTATCAATCCCTGAACCAAAAAACAAATCTTTTTCCCGGCCGAAAACCGCACAAGTCCAGTATAAAGGAACTACTCCATACTGTTTAACTGCTTGAGCAGAAACTAAATACTCATCGGGGGTTCTACCAAAAACCAATGTTCCTTTGTTTTCCAGCCCGGTACGCTTAAGCCAACGGCGGCAGGCTTGGGGAATATTGCTGATCATACCTGGCCCTAAAACAAAATTCCGTATTTCTAAAATTTCAGGACAATGTAAGACTTCAATAATCTGGTTTTCGGTTTGAGGCAAACCCTCTACTGATAAAAACCTTGACAAACTACTCTTCTTACTCATTCTCCAAACCTCCTGTGTTTTTCAATAACCCAGCGTAAAACATTAATTGTTAAATGGGCTTATTACCCAACTATTGATTTTATTCCAAAAAAACCAATAATTGAATAACAAACAAAAAACTGACCTTCTTGGTAGACCAGTCAGCTTATTTTACCTAATTTTTACTATTTATCTAAAGTAAAAGCCAACTGACTACCGGTCAGTATAAAAGAAAAAGCTGAAAAACCACTTGTTAGCTTGTGTTTTTATCATAGGATATATTTAGGTTATCTTATATTAAAAAATATGTCAAGACTACTAGCCAATAAAACAATTATAAAACAAATGTAGGGTATTGCTTATCTTTTGCATATTTTATAATACAAAATTTTAAATTTAAAAAAGACCGAAGTCAAAAGACAACGGTCAAAAAGATTAAAGAACATTAAATGCCATTATTTTCGCCTCTGGCCAAACGATTAAGTGCCTGCATATAAGCTTTGACGCTAGCCATAACGGTATCGGTGTCAACTCCTTTGCCGGCACATTGCTTGCCCTTAAGAGTTAAGGTACAAGAAGCTAATGCTTGAGCGTTAGTACCGCCCGAGACATTATTTATCCTATAATCTCCGACACAAACATCAAGACCTGTTGCTTTGCTTATTGCCTGATAAACTGCATCAACCGGACCGTTTCCGATTGCAGAAACAGCTGGAAGCTCTTGGCCTTGAAAAACCAGTACTACAGATGCAGTAGGCACAGCAACACCGGCTAAAGCACAGACATGCCTACATTGCCAAATATGTTCGCCAAGCAAGCCGATAGCATCGCGTACAACGGCATTGACATCTTCTTGGCTTAAGTCAGACTTGTGAGTCTGTAAAGTCTTAAGGGCATCATATGCACAAGCCAGATCTTGTGGAGTTAAAACTCCCCTGCCTTCACTGACCAATTTCAAAGCCGGCTGCAACATCCGGGCATCTTCCTTGGAAATATCTCGGCCTGTTTCCCGAATAATTGATTCTACTGCCGCGGTTCCGGATTGACTTGTAAATTGAAGCTCTTCATCTTTTGCACGGCCGATTACCGAAGGATCAAAAGCCCGATATGCGCCTTTGGCTCGCTTAAAAGTCTGAACCGCTCCGTGCTGATGAATACCGCTTCGCTGCATCAGACAGTCTGAACCAATCAACGGCGCTTTTTCCGGAATTGGAACTCCGGAAAGTCCGGCGACCTTTATGGCTATTTCATAAAACCGCCGAAGTTTTAAACCTGTTTTTACACCATTACATTCCAAAGCCAAAGCGGCTTCATACAAATTACAATTTCCGGCGCGTTCCCCAAGGCCATTAAGAGTTACTTCAAACTGTTGTGCTCCGACAAAATACGATTCAATAGTTGTCGCTGTTGCCATACCCAAGTCATTATGGCAATGAACAGACACAATAACATCATCGGGAAGAGACTGTCTTACCTTTTTAACCATATCTACAAAAACAGCTGGCCGATAACGCTCAACGGTGTTGGGCAAATTAAAAACATTTACCCCAGCTTTCGCCATTTCTTGAAAAACTTCAATAATCCAGTCTAAGTTATCTCGGCAGTCGCCAAAATGTTCAGGGCTAAACTGGATATAACCGTCCTTGCCAAGTTCTTCCCGGGCTAATTTTACTGCTTCAATAGCCATTTTCCGAACCTCTGACGGCGATTTGGCAAGAGCATGCTCCATATGAAATGGCGACATTCCAATAAAGGTATGAATCATTGGTTTTGCATGTTTAGCATTTCTTATGGCATCAATTGCCATTCTGATATCAGCTTCATTGGCCCTGGCTAAAGCCCCAACAACCATTTCAGATGAAGCTTTCTTTGCCAATTCAGAAACACAAAAAAAATCCAATTGACTTGCGGCAGGATAGCCCAGTTCAATTCTTTTGATTCCCAAATCAGCAAGCATTTGAAAAATAAAATTTTTCTCCTGTTGATTCCAAGGCCTTTTTAAAGCCTGATTGCCGTCGCGCAAAGTTACATCATGAAATATTGGCGCTTCAACACTAACGTGATTATTCAAATTATCTTCCATTGTCTATATCCTTTTTTTGGCTAAGTTTTCTTGTTTCAGAGGATACACATCTCATTATTTTGGAATAATACAGCCACAATGCGGACAAACTTGGTCGTCTTGATTATTTTTATCAGATTCTTCTAAAATTTGAGAAAAAAATTTTCTTGATCTTCTAGATATCCTGATAAAACAGACACTAAGCACTCCTGCACCAGCTGCACAAAAAACAAAAAATAAATCCCACAAGTTCATTTCTCTGCTCCTTATTTGTTAAAGTTGTCAAAGGTCAACAAAAAAGTCTTCCGGGTGGAAGGCTTGTCAGTATCTATCTAATTACTTATTTTAGCTAAACACAAATAAATCTTCCACCCAAGGGCTTAAGCAACAATAGACCTAAAAGCAAGTTTATTTTAGTGAAAGATTTCATAATAAACATAGATTAACGTATATAGAAAAATATGTCAAGACTAGCCATGGAATTTGTAAAGGGGAAATAAAAATATCCTACTTTGGAGGAATTAGAAATGCCCTATCTGGACACTTTTGTTAATTTTTTAAGATATTCTGCCTGAGCGTTGAGAATCTTGACCGGTTAGATAATCGGTTTATTCTCAACTTGAAAGTAATTTTACATCAACGGGGTTAAAAAAACCCGACTCTTTTTGAATCGGGCGAAAAGACTTTTAGTTAAGCAAACGGATGCATTCGGGTAAAAGCCTGCTGTAAATATCATTGAGGCGAAATCGCCTTTTGGCCTGTTTGCCTTCTGGTGCGCTGTTTTCTAATTTTCTCATTAAAGAAGATATCTCATTAGAATAATTTACAAATCTTATAATTGCCTTTTTTTCTACTGCTGATAATTCTTCTTCCATACTTTACTCCTTTTTTATTCTACGGTTGCGGCAATAACAGTTGGTCTAGAATTGGAATAAAAATCAATTTTTACCGAATAGTCTCTGATAAAAATTCCTAAATTAGGCCCTACTTGCAAAAATATTCGCCTATCGAAATCTATTCCGTAAAGATTACGCCACCACACAGGCCAATCTGAAACAGGAATAATATCGCTTGTTGCCAAAAACAAATGACCCAAATCAGGATATTGCCCGGTCTGCCGATGAAAACTGAAAACAGCAGCGACTGTTTCAATTGCAGAAGCCGGCCTAACCCCTTTTGGCAGCATTCTGGCTTGCTGTAAATAAGTTGAAGCCTGATAAAATTCATTAGAATCAGGCACTAACAAAATTCTTTTGTTGCTTTTTGGCTTTTTTCTGACAAAGTCTTTTGATTCATAACGCCCAAAACGCGGATCATGATAAAATCGGCATTCACAGTTATGAATTATTGGACCGGGAAAACCGTTTGCCCATTCCAAGATATCAATCGGCTCATCTTCTTGCCGACTGGCTTCAAAACACTGAAATTCAACTCCGCAATTCTCTGTCTCCAAGCTGTTTGATATAGGCTTCATAATCAACTCCTTCTTGATTTTTTGAAAGAACAATAAATAAAGGGTATTAACTTCAAAAGCAAGCCTTAGGCTCTCAAAAATGCTTGCCGTATTTGCCAATAAAGGGTATTTGACCTCAAAGTAAGTTTGCTCACTTCTTCCGCAGTCCCGACGTAAAGTCGGGACGGGGTATTAACCCTTTTTGGCTCCTCGTCTCGGAAACAAAAAACTAGCCATTTACAGGCTAGGTTGTTTTGACCTTTATTTTAAAATCCAAACTACCCAGCCTTATCAGCTAGCACGACTACGTTTCTAACAACGATTGTCTGGATAATAGATTTCATAATATTATTTTAACAAATCTAAAAAAAATGTCAAACATAATAAAGGGTATTAACCGCGGAGTCCCGCAACTTAATTAAAATATACAAGACGGGATCCTTGATTTTTCACTCCGCCAAAGGCGGACGAAAAATCGGGACGGGATATTAATCCTTTTTGGCTCCCTGCCTGCCGGTTTTCACGTTATGCAACGGCAGGCAGGCTCGGCTCGGTCCAGCAACTATTTTACTAATACCATATATAAATTAAAAAAACCTATTTAATTTTTTATAAATTATTTAATGCTTTTATTCATTGATACGTAAAATAGGTGCTGGACACTCGCTCTACGTCGCCAATAAATATAAGCAAAAAATAAGGCTTGTGGATAAAAAAGGGCTCCACAAAGGAAAATGGAGCCAAAGATAGTTGTGGGTTAATAATGAACGAATTGGTTTATCATCTCACGCCAATGACTTCATATATCTCATAAAGCCAGGCAAGGGTGTTGACGCAAAGAGGCTTTGTTTGGGGCAGATTTGCCCTAACAGGTTGACAGCATAAGTTGTTGCACATTTTTTGTTCCTCCAAATTGATAGTTAAACCAACATCCGCCCTTGCTTTTACTTTGCCAAAGCACTGGCGAGATTACAAAGAAAAAACTAGCCCTTTCTGGCTAGCTGTGTACATTTGTATAGTTATCTACCTAAACAAACACAACTAGCCAGAGCTAGTATCCTTATCGTATGATTTTACGACTGATAAGGTTGTGCGGTTAGATAGAATCATAATTTAATTGTAGCACTCCAAAAATTGTTGTCAAGGTTAAATGCTAAAAAATTAATGATAAAAAAACCGACCCTTTATTTAAAGTCGGCTTTAGAAAATTTTTAGTGGCTGCCATTAACAACCAGCTTGTACATATAACCGTCCCATAAGGCTTCCCATGAAGCTTCAATAATGTTTTCATGGACTGCCATTGTAGTCCAGCTTTTTATACCATCAATAAAACTGATGCGCACCCTCACTTTAGCGGCAGTGCCTCGACCGGAATCAACAATTCTAACCTTGAAATCATTAAGGCGGACGTGCATCAAATCCGGATAACGCCGGCGCAAGGTTCTGCGTAAAACTTCATCCAAAGCATTAACCGGACCATCACCGTCGGCATTAAAAAGCTTGCGTTCACCTTTAATCCTAAGCCGCAAACTGGCTTCAGTTGTTACCTCTTGGTTGGCCTTTTTCTCAACAATTGCCCGAAAATAAACAAACTCAGGCAAATTTTCAGGCATTTTTTTTATTTGCCGTAAAAGCCAAAGATAAAAAGAAGCGTCAGCTAAACCGAAGTCTCCGCCAAAATCAACTAATTTCTGATAAACTCTGGCAACTTCATCCAATTGTTCACCTTGAATATCAAAGCCGAATTCAGAAGCTTTTGTTGAAAGATTGGCTCTACCGGACTGATTAGTTACTCCCACTTCTTCCTTATTTCCAACAATTTCAGGATCAGCATGAAAATAATTACCTTGGATTCTTGCGTTGCCTGACTGATGCATACCTGCTTCCGTATAAAAGGCATTTTCTCCAACCCAAGGCAAATTTGGCTGGGGAGTAGTATTCAAAACATCGCAGATAAAAAGATAAGTCTGCCTAAGAACCTTTAAATGAGAAGGGCTAATATTTTCAACATTGAAATCAAAATGAGCATTAGCCATAAAGTTGCACAAGTCCATATTACCTGTCCTCTCGCCAAATCCGCCGATTGTTCCTTCAAAAAGACCTATGCCAAAACTTAAAGCTATTTCAGCATTAGCTATTGCCCTGCCCCTGTCATTATGGGTATGGATGCCAATTTGTTCAATTGGAATATAATCCTTAACCATATTAAGAACCTCTGAAATATCAGTCGGCTTCATTTTACCATTGGTATCACATAAAACCAGCCATTTGGCACCGGCAACTAAGGCTGCTTCTAAAGTTTGCAGGGCATAACTGCTGTCATCTTCTAAAAACGCCTGAAAAGCATGCTCAGCATCATATATAACTTCAATGCCAGAACTAACTAATGCTGAAACTGATTCACTGATTAAAGAAAGGTTTCTGTCCAAATCAACCCTTAGCCCGTTTACAGCATCATTGCTTCTGGTTTTGCCGACTAAAGTGCCAACCGGCACTTTTAAATCAATCAATGCCTGAACATCAGAACGATGAGTTCTGCCAAAAGCCGAAATTTTACCTTGAAGATCAAGACAACAGGCTGCTCTAATCCTTTCCCTGCTTGCTTCGTCTGAAACGGCAAAGCCAACTTCGTGATAATGAATACCAAGATTGTCAATTGCTTTAATTGCCCGCAAAACTTCAGGAATTTCAGTTGCTTCTATTCCCCTTTGTTGAATTCCGTCTCTAAAAGTCGTATCTTTCAATATTACTTCCATTTTTAATCTCCTATTTTTGACTCGAACGGTTAGAAAAATTTATAATTTAAAGATCATTCAATGCCTGCTTAACCAAGCAAGACAATCAAAAAAACCTTCCGGTGGAAGGTCTCTTTAATCATCTTGTTTAATTCTTCTTAGAAAACTGAAAGACTTCCACCTAAAGGCCGGCTGATAATAATAATTCTGATAATCATTTTAGTGAAAGTCATAGATAATAGAATAATTTTAATTTAATTTCTTAAAATAGTCAATGGTAAATTTAAGGGTATAATAAAGTAAATGGAACAAGGTATAATGAAATTATAGCTAAATCAT